>JACVQG010000068.1 GCA_015661045.1 Dehalococcoidia bacterium
AATACCAGGGCCATACCATAGACTAAAATTGCTGAGGCTATAGAGCCAAGCAGCATGTATTTCAATCCTGCTTCGGTGGACTTATTATCCTTGAGGAAACCTGCCAGGATATACAAGGAGATGCTGGTAAGCTCCAGGGAGATGTAAATGGATATAAGCTCGCGGGTAGCGGCCATGAACATCATGCCGAGGGTAGCCAGCAGTATCAGGGCATAATATTCTCCTTGAAATCCTTTTAATTTGTGGACATAATCCGTGGATGCCAGGATAATCAGGATAGCAACACCGGCAAAAAATACCTTAAAGAAGAGAGCATACCTGTCAACAGACAGCATCCCGTTAAAAAAAGGATTATACGTTATCTCTCTGATGATTTCGGAATTAGACAGCCACAAAGGTATAGTGGCTGCAATGACTCCAACCAGCCCCAATATACTGATGACCGCTAAAGTCCCTTTTCGTTTAACAAACAGGTCAAGGATGATTACGGCAATGGCAAAGATTGCCAGGATTATTTCAGGCCCCAGTAGCGCCCAGTTCAAGGTTGGCTCCTTTTTGTGCTAATCCTGCTATTTGTAACAACCGCCGGGTATCCTCATGGAGTTCGTCCCAGCGTTTATAGAGACCCTGCTTACTTACCCACAACGCTTCCCCCACATCATCCCCCACCTTCAAGTCCCCGGATATTGCTCTGGCCAGATAATCAATATAAATAACGTGGAGTCCTTTAAAACTACCCCCCTGGACTATACGTTCAAAGGGAACCAGGGGATGGATTAGAGAGATGTCCAGATTTGTCTCCTCTTTGACCTCCCGCTTGATACCCTCCTCTATACTCTCTCCCCATTCCAGCCGGCCTCCGGGACATATCCATTTCCCCTGCCAGAAACCGCCCCGCCGGGGAACATGCTTGACAAGTAAAAGCCTCCCCAACTCATCCTCAATCACAGCTCCCACCGCTACCATGATGCCCCTGTTTATAATAAGTAACCTCGCGTGCAAGTTGTAAAAAATATCAACTTGTCATTCTGGAGGAGTCCAGATCCATCTGGACGACGAAGAATCTGGTGGGGTGGAGAAACAAATCTCTAATTGCCTCCCGACCCTGAGATCCTTCGTCCCGATGATATCGGGACTCCAGGATGACATTCAAAGTATTGCTCCATAAAATGTCGATAACTAAATAATTACTTCCACATCAGATTAAGTGGCTACGTACCCAAAAACCTCATAACAGGATTAATACCATTACCGATAACGTCGGTGACTATTGCCGGGTATATCCCGATAAGCATTATAGCAACCACAAAGGCGAAAATAGCTATCATCTCGACAGCGTTAGCATCTTTTACATCTGCGAATTTATCCAGGGGTGGGCCGTAGAACGCCCGTTGCAGCATCCACAGCGTGTAGCCTGCGGTAACTACTATACCCAGGATACCCAGGATAGTGTAAAGCTGGATACCATCGAATGCATTGCTTGTAAAACTACCTACAAAGACCAGGAATTCGGCAACGAAGCCGCTGGTGCCGGGTAACCCCAGGCTGGCCAGGCCGGCGAGGCTGAAAACGACGGCTGCCACCGGCATCTGGCGGGCCAATCCGCCGAGCTGTGTCAGGTCCCGGTTATGATGGTTGTGTTCGTAGACTACCCCAACCATAGCAAAGAGCAGCCCTGTGACCACGCCATGGCTCACCATCTGAAGGGCAGCGCCTGTGAGGCTGACCTGATTCAAAGCAAAGATACCGAGAAGCACATAGCCCATATGGCTGACGCTGGAGTAGGCGATGAGCCTTTTAAGGTCTTTTTGTACGATAGTAACTGCCGCCCCATAAAGGACGCCAATAATAGCCAGTATAACCAGCAGCCACGCCCATTCTTTGGCAACACCGGGAAACAGACTTACCGAGATACGGATCATGCCGTAGCCGCCCATCTTCAGGAGAACACCGGCCAGGATAACGCTCACGGCGGTCGGGGCGTTGGTATGGGCATCGGGCAGCCAGGTGTGGAAGGGGAAGACTGGCAACTTTATAGCAAAGGCCATCATTATCATGAAGAAGATAGCGGCCAACGGTATAGCGGTATTAAGGCTGGCCAGATTCATTGCGGCCAGTTGTTCCATATCGAAGGTGCCGGCGGCTGCGTACAAAGTAAGCATACCGGCAAGCATCAGGGCGCTGCCGAAAATCGTATAAACTACGAATTTCATAGCGGCATATTCCTTGCGGCCGCTCCCCCAGATGGAAATCAGCATATACATGGGGATTAGCTCTACTTCCCAGAACAGGAAGAATAAAAGAAGGTCGAGGGATGTGAATACGCCGAGGATACCTGTTTCCAGTAGCAGCAACCAAGCGAAGTATTCTCGCGGGCGAATATTAATTCCCCAGGAGACCAACACAGATATGATTCCTATGAACGTAGTCAGCACAACCAGGGGAAGGCTCAGCCCGTCTACACCCAGGTGATACTGGGAATTCAAATTGGCTGGCAGCCAGGCGGCAATCTCACGGAACTGGAAGGAGGGCGTTCCCGGTCCACTATCAAACTGGGTATACGCCGAAAGGGATAAGCCAAAGGCTAGAAGGGTGAACAGGGCGGCAGTAAGTTTAATACCCCTGTCGCTCAGACCCCGGCCCAGGGCAATTACAATAGCCCCCAGAGTTGGCAGGAATACGATTGTTGATAATATGAAGTTAAATTCCACTTGTTACCTCGAAAATAACCTCTCCCCCAGCCCCTCTCCGTTGACAGAGAGGGGGGTAGGGGTTAAGCGAATATAAATACCCCTGCTATTATTGCCAGAATACCTATGGCGATAGCCAGTCCATAAAGCTGGAGCTGGCCTGTTTGAGACTTCCGTAGCCAGCCGCCGAACCCCGCAGCGCCATTAGCGACGCCATTTACTGCGCCGTCAACCCCTTTGCTATCGAAGAAGTTAAACCCCTTGAACAGACCTCGAAGCAAAACCCCGCCGATGATGACCTTTTCATATAGCTCATCGAGCCAGTACTTATGGGAAAAAGTAACGTAGAAGGGTTTGAAGGTACGGCCTATGGATTCGGCTGAGATCGACTTACGGCTATACATAGCGTAAGCCAGGAAAATGCCGCTGCCTGCAACGATCAAGGATATCCATGGAAGAGGAGAATGCGTAAATATACCAAAGAGTCCGTCCACAATACTATGGGCTTCCCCTTCCTCGCCCATTAACCGGGCGAATCCTCCGGTAAGATTGAACCATCCGGAGATTACAGCCAGCACGGCCAGCACAACCATGGGGACTATCATTACCGGCGGGGCTTCATGTACCGTAGGGAGATGTCCGGCATGGGCAGTCACCGCTGAGTGGCGTTCGGATACCGTTCCAGCCAAAGGTCATAAAATAGGCACGGAAGATGTAAAATGCAGTCATAAACACCGTAATCATAGCGAGGAAGAAGACAAGGCGGTGATGCTCCCATGCCTGTACCAGAATTTCATCCTTGCTCCAGAATCCGGCCAGAGGCCATATCCCGGCGAGGCTCAGGGCAGCAATAAAGAATAGAGTGGACGTCCAGGGTAGAGACTTCCTCAACCCTCCCATCAATCGCATATCGAAGGTGCCTGTAGCGTGGTTAACACTCCCGGCGCCCAGGAAGAGGAGGGCTTTAAAGAAGGCATGGTTGAACAGGTGGAAAATACCTACCGTTATACCTAGACCTAACAGCTCGGTTTCGGGCTTGTTAGTTTTACCAAGTCCGATAATCGCCAGCGCTCCGGTTCCTAGGGCCAGCATCATATAACCCAGTTGACTGATAGTAGAATAGGCTATTACGCGTTTAATATCGTTCATTACCAGGCCCATGCTGGCAGCAAAGATGGCTGTGAAGCCGCCTATTATAGCTACCAGCGTAGCTGCATCGGCGCTATGCATGAACAGGGGCATGGTGCGGGCTACCAGGAATACACCTGCTGCCACCATCGTCGCCGCATGGATGAGGGCACTGACCGGGGTGGGGCCTTCCATTGCATCCGGCAACCAGACATGCAGAGGGAACTGGGCTGATTTGCCGGCAGCTCCGGCGAAGATACCCATTGCTGCCAGAGTTACTGCGCCCGCGGAAAGCGCCCCGACTCTGGCAAAAATTCCATCCGGTCCGTCCATTGTAAAGGTGCCTGTTTTCTGAAATAGATAAAGGATAGCCAGTAAAAATCCCACATCACCCAGGCGGGTAACAATAAAGGCTTTCTTAGCGGCGTTAGCGGGTGCATGGAGGCCTATCGTATCCCCTGGTTTGGCGCCGGGCCTCCCGTGATACCAGAAGCCGATTAGCAGGTAGGAACACAACCCCACCCCTTCCCATCCCAGGTACATAAAGAGCAAACTATTGGAGGTAATAAGTACCAGCATAAAAGTGGTAAACAGGGCCATCCAGGCGTAGTAGCGGATGTAACCGGGGTCGCCGCGCATGTAGCCCTGGGAATAAATCTGCACCATCAGACTGACCAATGTGACGACAATTAACATCACGGCAGTCAGCGAGTCTACCAGCAACCCTATCTCGACATTTACTTTACCGACGGTTAACCAGTGTACGGAAGGAATCTCCAGCTTGTGTCCCTCGGTTCCCATTACAGCCATCAGCGTCCACAGGGACAGCAGGAAAGCGCCCCCGATGGCAGTTATGGTGACATAGCCGGCAAGCTTATGTTGTTTGGGGAAAAAGGGACGGAGAATAATGCTATTAATAACAAAAGCCAGGAAAGGTAATAAAAGGATTAGCCAGGGAATCTGGTGTGGCATCTATAGTTTCCTCAATACCTCTTCGATTACGTGTTCCCTGAATTTGGGAATATATACAATATAGGGGGCGAATTCCCCCTCTTTACCACTCTGAGGGTCGGGCAGGATACGGGTAGGCACACCCTCACCTTCAAATAGCTCTTTCCACATCTCCGCCATCATCAGGTTGGAGGCCCGTTTAACCTCCACCCACATTCCTGTTACCATTTATATCTCCATACGAGGGCGAACACACCGGTTCGCCCCTACGATTGATGGGCAACCATTATTATTTTCCCCTCTCCGTCAACGGAGAGGGCGGGCACACGCCTAAGGCGGGTCGGGGAGAGGTCATCCCTCACCATTTCATTAAATCTATCTCGCCCACATCCACCTTTTCCCGCTGCCGGTACAGGGCAATTATAATGGCCAGGCCAACGGCTACTTCTGCTGCGGCCACTGTCATAACAAAGATAGCGAATATCTGCCCGGTGAGGAGGTCCGGGACGATGAACCGGGAAAAAGCTACCAGGGCCACATTGGAGGCATTTAGCATTATTTCAATAGACATGAGGATTATTACTGCATTACGTTTGGCCAGCGCCCCGTACAGCCCGATGCAGAACAGGATTGCCGAAAGGATTATATAATGTTGCAGTCCTATAGCCATATCTATTTCTCTTTCACCAGGACAATAGCGCCTATAACTGCTGCCAGGAGAAGGATAGAAGCTATCTCGAAAGGCAGGACAAAACCTGCATCCATGTCGAGTAACTTTAACCCTATGGCAGCGGTTGTTGGTTCAAGGGCAACCTCAGTATTTGTCTTAGGCCAGTCTGTTTGATTAAAAACCCATATCATGCTGATCAGTAACAAGACACTGGCGATACCCGCGCCCACCTGCCAGCGGGAGAACGGGCTGCCACGCATCGCCTCTTTGGTAAGCATTATCCCCAGGAGTAACAAAATTGCGATAGCGCCTACGTATACGAGAATCTGGACCATTGCCAGGAAATCAGCCCCCAGGGTCACGAACAGTCCGGCTATAGCGAAGAAACAGGAGATGAGGAGCAACGCTGCCCTGAATACGTTTCTCAACAGGACTACTGCAAGAGCCGACCCGACGCTGGCTATTGCCAGCAGCCAGAACGCGATAGATAGCCCGGCATCCTGCATTACTTTACCCCCACTTTTTCACGCTCGGCTGGCTCCTTTTTCTCTGAAACCGGAGCGGCTGTAGCTGGGCTTTGCGGAGGTGGATTTTCAGGAGTCTTGACTTCAGATGACTTTCCTCCATAAATAAGGAGGGACTGGGGTGGAAGCGTCTCTTCAAACTGCGGGCGGAAATAACCGCTGGGCTGACGGTCTCCCTGGGCCACAAGTTTTTCTTTGGGTATTACCAAACTGTCACGGTTATAGGTTGCCCGCTCATAACTGCGTCCCATATGGATGGCATCAAAGGGGCAGGACTCAACGCACAGGCCGCAGAACATGCTACGGCCGTGGTCTATCTCAAAGACAACCGCCTCGCGGGTGTTATCGGGCCGCACTTTCGTTTCTATATGGATATTACCCTGCGGACAACTTTTAGCGCAGGTACAGCAAGCAGTGCAGCGTTCCGAATCCCAAACCAGATCGCAGCCGCGGATCCTACGTGAGGTTACTAACCTCTCTTCAGGATATTGGACGGTTATAATAGGCCGTGATATAAAATGTTTTATGGTCAGGGCCAGTCCTTTGAGAATGCCCTGTCCCAGGGATATCCTGTTATCAGGCAACTTTAGCTCCTCCTACCCGGTAGAAACGGTTGGCCCAGATAACTACGAGGGCCACCGCCAGCGTCACATTCAGGGCAACAATAGGCCAGGTGAAACCCGATGGCAACATACCTTCGGCAGCCACCAGGAAAAGATTGATCAGAGATAGAGGTAACAGGAATTTCCAGGCAAAGCCCATAAGCTGGTCTACACGTACTCTCGGTAGAGTGCTGCGTATCCACAAAATAACGAAGAAGACCAGTAATATTTTTACCAGCAACCAGATGAAAGATTGCGGCAACAGCCCCCACGGGAACTTTGCACCACCCAGGAACAGGACGGAGGTGATGGTAGAAACTGCCAGGGCATAAGCATATTCACCCAGGAAAAACATGGCAAATTTCATACCGGAATATTCTATGTTAACCCCGGCTACTATCTCTGATTCCGCTTCCAACAGGTCAAAGGGAGAGCGGTTCATCTCGGCGGTGGCGCCCAGGAAGTAGATGAAAAAACCCAGGGGTTGAAGAAGGATAAACGGAATATTCTGTTTATCAACAATATCGGCTAAAGAGAGAGAACCAGCTATTAACACAATCCCCAGTACAGCGAGCACCATGGGTATCTCGTAGCTAACCATCTGCGCAATTGTCCTCATAGCTCCCAGTAAGGCATATTTATTGTTAGATGCCCAGCCTGCCATTACAAGGCCGACAACACTTATAGATGAGATGGCGAATATGAATAGAACACCTACATCCAGGTCTACCATGGAGGCTGTAGACTTGAGGTCAAAGAATAAACCATTCCCGGCTTGCTGGAACGGGATAACGGCAAAGATGAGGACAGCCGGTGCAAAAGTAACAATAGGCGCCAGCAAATGCACGACACGGTCAACCTTCGATGGGATTATATCTTCTTTTAAAAGGATTTTAACTGCATCGGCTACCGGCTGCAAAATCCCCTGGGGTCCTACCCGGTTGGGACCAAGACGAAGCTGGAATCTACCAACTACCCTGCGTTCGATAAGTATAAAACTCATTACCAGAGTTAAAACGAACGCCAGGATGATGACTACATAGATAATCCAGTGTAACCAGTCCATTAGCGGTCCACCTCGCCCAATACAATATCGATACTTCCCAGAGTGATAATAGCGTCAGCTAGCATTAGACCCACGACCATGTCTTTAAGGGCAGTTAGATTTATCAGGCTGGGCGCCCGTATATGGCACCGGTAAGGTGCGACGCCGGTATCGGAAATAATGTAGAACCCCAACTCCCCTTTTGGCGCTTCGATATGCCCGTAGGCTTCCCCACAGGGCGGCCTTACCAGGTGGGGTAATGCAGTACGTATTTCACCGGCTGGGAGCTGTTCGATAGCCTGTTCCAGGATGCGTACACTCTGCCGCATCTCCACCATTCTCACCCAGTAGCGGTCATAAATATCCCCGACTGTTCCTGTAGGTATCTCGAAATTCAGTTTGTCATACACCAGGTAAGGGTCAGCCTTGCGGATATCCCATTTAACACCGCTGCCCCGCAATACCGGCCCGCTGGCTGAAGAGTTGATAGCTAGCTCTTTTGACAGGATACCGACGCCCTTAGTGCGGGCAAGAAGAATCTCATTTTCTTTTAACAACTGATCGTATTCGTCAATAAAACCGGGCATCTCGCTGACGAATTTTTTAAGGGCGGGCAAAAACTCAGGTGGTACATCGTGGCTCAGGCCGCCAATACGCATATAGTTATAGGTAAGGCGCTGGCCGCAGACCATCTCGAACAGGTCAAGCAGTTTTTCTCGTTCCCGGTACATGTATAGTAATGGGGTATAGAAAGCCCCCATATCGTTTATCATGAACCCAACAGCCATCAAATGGCTGGAGATACGCATCATCTCGGCCATAATAACCCTGAGGTACTGGGCGCGCGGCGGGACTTCTATGTTTCCCAGCTTCTCCACTGCCAGAACATAGGCCAGATTGTTCGTCATGGATGCCAGGTAATCCAACCTGTCGGTAAGGGGGATAAACTGCGTGTAGGTGCGCGATTCAGCCAGCTTTTCTACCCCCCGATGGAGATAGCCCATAACTGGCTCCAGGTCTTTAATGATTTCTCCATCGAAAGTGACTCGCATACGGAAGACACCGTGAGTGGAGGGGTGTTGCGGCCCCATATTAACGACAATAGGTTCGGTTTTCAGCGCCATTACAACCAGTCCTTACGCAAGGGATGGCCGGGGAAGCCCTCCCAGGTTAATAGTCGTCTTAGATTTGGATGGTTAGAGAAACGGATACCCAGCATATCGTAAATTTCTCTCTCCTGGAAATCCGCGCCTCTCCATACTTCTACTACCGAAGGCATGACCAGTTCCTGTCTTCCCTGTAGCTGACAACGCAGGACAAGGCTATGGTTCCGTTTGATAGAAACGAGGTGATAAACAACCTCAAAGTATTCCCAGAAGTCAACCGCAGTGAGATTAACCAGATAATCGAAGTCAAGGCCTGGTGTGTCTCTCAGGTAACGGGCGACTTCAACAATGGACACTGGTTCCACCCAGAGACAGGCGCCGTCGCAAAGGTTCACCGCTTTAGGAAACTGTTCAGCTACTTTTTGGGCTACGTCCCGGCCCGATAGAGGTATAGTCATCTATTATTATCTCTTACGTTTAATACTGTCTTTATCTATTTTTTCCTGGAGTTTAATAAGACCCTGCAGCAGGGATTCCGGACGGGGGGGACAACCGGGTATATAAACATCCACGGGAACAATGTGGTTGACCCCGGGGACTACACTATAGGACTCAGCGAAAGGCCCCCCGGATGTGGCGCATTGCCCCATCGCAATAACCCACTTGGGTTCAGCCATCTGGTCGTAGATCCGTTTGACCTGGGGCGCCATCTTCCAGGTAACTGTTCCCGATACCAGCAACAGATCAGCCTGCCGGGGAGAGGGGCGCAATACTTCCATGCCAAACCGGGAGAGGTCGAATCTGGAGGCGGCGGTGGCAACCATTTCCATTGCACAGCAGGCCAGGCCAAAGGCAACAGGCCATACCGAAGAGCGCCGGCCCCAGTTAATCAAAGCATCTATCGAGGTAATGAGAATGCCGCGAGGTGCTTCACCTTCCATCCAGTCTATTGGGTCCGGGAGGCGCTGACGGCATTGAGCCATCAGGTCGTTAATGCCGCTGCCCTCAGTCCTATCCAGTTCTTCCGGTAAATATATTTTGTTTACTTCCATTCCAGGGCCCTCTTTTTCCAGGCATAAATATAACCGACGACAAGAATAGCAATGAAGATAAACATCTCGATAAGACCGAAAAGCGCCAGCTTTTTATAAGCTACAGCCCAGGGATACAGGAAGATAGCTTCGATATCAAAAACCAGGAAGAGCAATGCCAGATAATAATAACGGAAATTGAATTGGACCCAACTCTTGCCAATGGTTTCCATGCCACATTCATAAGTGGAATACTTTGCTGGATTGGGTTTATGAGGCACAATGCCAATACTTGTAAGAATTTTGGGGATAACAATGGTTGCTACCGGGAAAAGTATGGCAACTAGAAGAAAAAGGCCTATATAGGCAAAACTCGGTAGGACT
>JACVQG010000069.1 GCA_015661045.1 Dehalococcoidia bacterium
ACATGAGGTTGTGGGGATGTTCACGAAAATCTTATGGCGTCGAATAAATAAGGTTCTAACTAAATTAAAACAAAATAAACCCCCTTGCTCATTGCACCAAATGACTTTAAGGGGGTTTATAACCTATTGGGTAGCCGGTGGACACGCCATACGACTGTCTGTTATCCGATTATTCAGACACCAGGTATCTTTTTTACCGGGTTAACCTGAATAAATTACCATTAATTGTGTTTTACAGTTGTTTATTGATTTCTGCCTCAACAGAATAAACATAACGGGTATTGTTATCAGTTACACAGTATATATGTTTTCCGGTTCCGGCTTCGTGTAGAACCGGTTTAAGCAAGGCATCGGCTGCTTTTATCAATTCATCCAGAGAGCCAAGTGTTACAACCTTCTCCCCTTCACCCATAGGTGGTAGACGTTCTACTTCCACCATAATATCTTTGTATTTATTTTTGAGACGTTGCACTTCGGCATAAACCCCCGTATTGCTCTTTAAACCACCCCGCCGATAGCTCCATACCCCGTATAAGATGAATAACACAACTACCCCCAGGATTCCTGTAGAGCCCAACCGGAAAACTTTCGCACGGGGGTTGGGCACGAGCGATTTTTCTTTTATGATACCGGATTTAATAGCCGGTTTTGTTTCTGGTAATTGAACAAGCTTCTTATCCAACCTGATTGATAAATCGTGCTGTAAAACGTCCTGAATCGGCCCAAAGGTGCTTTGAGCAGTGCCCTTGACTTCAGCCCTGACAAGCAAGCTATAAAAAGCTGGTGGGGTTGTTGAAGGATTCGATTTCTCGACCGCTTCTATCACCGAATAAAACAGACCTGTATCGAGAGGAAAGGTGATAGTAGTAGATTTACCCTTAACAGGGCTTTTAGGCACTAGTATAAAGCTCTGGATGGGAACACCCGGAGCGCTTAAATAAGCAGAGACGCCTAACTCGATGGACTCATTGGTCACAGGTCTATCATTGAACATCTCGAAAGTAAAAACTAAGTCAATGTGGTCCAGAGTCTCTACAGCATAGGAAGGTACGGCTTTCACAGGTGCAGGGATGGGTTTGGAATCGGGTTCAGTATTAAATTTTCGGAGTGGGACATTTATAACATCCCACCAAAGGGCCGGCATCGTTTCTGGTTCAGGACGTAAAACCTGGGTTAGTTGAGGTTTACCATTGGGATTTATGTTTTCCCACCAGGGATGGTTTTCGGGCTCAACCTCTGGTCTCAGGGCCGTTTTCCCAAAAAGCTTGTTCTCTTTGAGATTGATTTCATAACTAAAACTGCCCTTTTGTTCGTATTTTAGCCCCAAAGATTCACCTTTTTCCCATTGGTTAAAAGGACGTCTCAGTTCAAGTGTGGTAGCTCCATTCCTCAGTTTGGTATTCTGGATGAACTCCTCTTTGATTTGTCCTTTCTCTGTCGGGACTACAGTTCGAACAATGGCTCTCAATGTTATTTCGGGCGCCGGTACTTCCAACCCTATCTCAGTAGCGATCTCTTTAGCCATTTTTAATAGACCATTAATGTCTAAAGGAAAAGTGACTGAAAAATCCTCTCGTTTGGATGTCGGGGGGATCAGCACTACCTCCCTTCTCCATTCCTCGGTATTGCCTACAATTGCCCTTATTTCTACCTCCTCACTCACATCGGCAAGGGGTTTTTCAGCTTGAAATTGATAGCTATAAGATGCATTAACTGAATCTATGATCCTGTTGAAATAGATTGGATTGGGTAGTTGTTTTTCAGCCAATGGAGGAACGTAAGACCGCTGCTTTAACTCCTCCATTGTCAGAGCATTATACAATGTTAATGGTTTCGTCTGAATGGAATAACTGAAAATACCTCGCTGCTCATATTTCACGCCCTGGGCTTCCCCCCGGCTTCGTTGGTTGAATGGCCGGACGAATTCCATGACACCCGCACCCACTTTTATCTTAACGTTTTGGGTAAAATCCTCACGGATAGGCCCTTTCTCTGTTTGGCTAATCACGTGAACAATGGCTTTTAGAGTTACCTCCGGGGCTGGTGGTCCTCCCCCTACTTCCGTGGCAATATGCTTCGCCAGATCGAGAAATTGATTGATATCCAGTGGAAAAGTAATGGAAAAGTCCCCCACATGCCGGGTTGGTGGTATCAATACAATCTCTTTATCCCATAGTCCGGGATTACTAACAATAGCCCGGATCTCAACCTCCTCCTCAACCGTGGCCGCTGGCTTGTCCGTTAAAAAGCCGTAACTATAAGTGATATCAATGCTGTCTGTAGCCCTGGTGAAATATATTGGATTAGGAAGAGGTTTTGCCGGTGGATTTGGCGCCGGGAGATAGGAGCGTTGAGTAATGTTATCCATCGAGATAGGGTTGTAAAGTGTGCCCGGACGGATATAGACACTGAAGTTAAAGCTGCCTTTTTGTTCATAACGTAATCCGTCAAAATAACCCTTTTTGGACTGGCTAAAGGGGCGTACAAATTCCAGGGTGGCGGATCCCGTTTTCACCCTGGTATTCTGGATAAATTGCTCCTGAATTTGGCCTTTCTCCGTTTGAGCGATAGTATGTACAATCGCTTTTATAACTACATCTGGAGTTGGGACACCGCCCCCTAGCTCGGTAGCGATATCCTTTGCGAGTTGAAATAGCGAATTAACGTCCATAGAAAAATTAACGGTGAAATCGCCCTTTTTCTGTGTAGCCGGGAGAACTACAATTTCTTTCTCCCAGAGACCGGGGCTGCTTATTACGGCCCTTATTTCCACTTCCTCAACTGTACCGTTAAGTTTTTCGGCCAGGAAACGGTAGCTATAAGTTGCTTCTATAGACTCAATTGTTTTAGCAAAGTAGAGGGGGTTCGGTTGGGGCTTCTCGGTGGCAGTATTGCTGAAGGCTTGATGGGTAAACTCACCCTTTAAATTATAATTTAGTCGTATAATTTCTCGTTCTTGCTGGGAAGGGATTTTGATAAAAATCCACAAAACACCTGAGGTAGCCAGCAACAACAATCCTGCTGCCGCCGCTAATAGGTATTTTTTACCCCAGGGTAACCTGATCACGCTAACATCCTCCTGGCTGCCCGCGGCCAGCGTTTCTTTAGCCTTTCAGCCCTTTTTTTTATAAATTTCGCTCTCCGGCTCCGTCCCAGCTTCTGGAGGGATGTAATATTGCGGATTTCACTTATTACTAAAAAAAAGCTGGTCAGGCCCATTGTAAGACCGAATCCCAGAGGTGTGCGGATTTCCTCGGATACTTTATGCATTGCAAAACCCAGACCGGGAATACTGAATCGAACCTTACCTACAACGGTATCTGCCGGCACCGTAAATGGGTCTGGCTTTCCCACGGCATCACCCTGGGTCTGAAAAGTTAAAGTCGGCTTACTGATAACCTCGATTACCCGGTGGGTAATCAGGACCTTCTGGTTTTCAGGAGCTTTAAAGGTGATAATATCCCCAACTTTAAGGTTAGAAGTGTTTACAGGTTCCATAAGAGCTACTCCCCCCACGTTGAGGGTTGGCTCCATACTGCCGCTTAGCACAACCACAGGTCTAGCTCCGAAGACTACAGGCAAAAGGAAAGCCGCACCAGCTAAGGCAATTGAAAGTCCCATCGTCAGGTTAACAAGAAATACACCTAACTTTTTCAAATATTACTCTCCCAACACATCCTTGCGCGGCACAATTCTATCACCGTTTATATCCTGTGTCCAGATAAGACAAATCACGGGACCCCTATTTTCAGTTACCCCATGCAAACGGGGGCGGTGCATATCAGCACCGCCCCCGTTTTTCACTACCCTTTCGATTAACAACGTTATGCTTGCGTTAAGTCAAATCGGAACGACACTGATGTCGAATCACCGTCAATGATATCGCCCCTGCCGCTGCCGCAGCCATGATTGAAATTACCGTTGCCATTGCAGTTACCAGTGCCATTGCCATCATCGTTACCATTACCCTGGCTGTTGTTGGGATCATTAATGATGCCGTTGCCATGGTTATCGTTATCTTCCTCGCCATCGCCCTGCGTACCCCCGGGAAGCGACGGTAATAACCAATCTATCGTCATCTCCAGCATGCCTCCCCCGGCAATAGGTAAGTTAATATTATAGTCCCCTGAAAACCCATTCAACTGACCGCTATAAATATTGATAGCGCCCGCCATAGCTGTTACCAGCAGTGTAGCCCCTAATTCCCCTTGCCCCACACCCGGATTGCCACAGGTGGAATCTACCCTCTGCTCGCTATTAGTGCAACCATTCTCGTAGTCTACTACAATAACGTTTCTAATATTTAGTAAACTACTTACCGTGCCAAGATTTTCGATCTGATAGATTACCCTGCCATTCTGCCCCCGGCGCAGCCGTGGAAGGTTAAAGGTTGCCGATGAACCATTCTGCCATTCACCCCAATGAAGGCCGCCATCCTGGCTCACCCGGTAGCGAAAGTCGAGGGTGCCGGCTTTGAAAAAGCCAGAGGATGTTTCGCTATCCGTAAACAGAGCTAATGTCCCGCTACTCAGAGAGTATACGGCCAGCCCTATAAACAGTAGACTTACCAGTAATCCTCGCAACACTTTTCGCCAGCCTCATCCTTCGCCATTGACTTCTTGGTCAAAAATACTTATCCGACATTGAGTCGGGAGGGGAATTTTACATGTTCCTCACCCGGCCTCATGGGGTAGTTACCTGACTATAGATTAACCTCTTTTATGATTGGGTTAAAGTAAATGTAGCATCCAGTGTAAGACTGTCACTCTGCACCAGGTTGTCATCAACCGGTACGTCATCGGCGGTGCCGAACAAGTTATCCGGACCCACTCCCTTTAAATCTAATGCAAGACTCCAACTTAGCACATATACCCGGCTAGCGCTGCCAGCCATAGACTCACTCTGAGCATTTAACGCTGATACCAGGTCTGACCATTTACCAAAATTGGTTGCGCTGCCAACCAGGAAAGTCCCATCCCTTGTTAGCTTGACACCCATATACAGGTCTAGCTCACCCGCCGGATCCGCCACATCACCCGCCGCTACGAGTTCAGGTTCATTCTTGCCGTTCTCAAGTGATGTTAACGTTGCCGCCATCGTCAACGTGCCCGGTACGCTGCCAGTGTTTTGTAGCGTCCATGTAATTGACCCGGATTCTCCTGGTACTAGCTTCACAGCATCACCACCAAAGACAACGTTACCATTGATGCCATCCCCGCCCGGTGTCACAACAAATTTACCTACGGGACCAGTCCCGGCTACTGCGTTGACCAAGTTCAAAGTTCCCGCAGAGAAGGTGTTACCTGTGCTGGTCTCGACATCGCTGAACACAGCCAGAGTGCCACCTACCCCGAGTGCTGCCAGCGCAACTACTGTTACGATGATTGATAGTAACTTCATGACTTCCTCCTTTTAATTTTTTCACCAAAGCGCTCCGTTAGGGGGCGCTATCTTTTTCAACCATTCTGCTATCCACTATCTAAGTATGTCATCACCTAACGCTCCTAATCCGATTATTTCTTGTATTCTCTATATCCCGCATCATGGAATGTCTTCCTCGGTATTCACTGATAGACTTAGATTTTAAAGGACCGTACCAGCCTACCAAATCACACTTGACTGGCTCTGCTCAGCGAATTGTGTGCCGTTAACGACGAAGGTACCAGTAAGAGTGGCGCCCTGGTAAGCATTGCCGGTACTCAAAGGCAACGTGACCTCAATCTTGTAAATTGCCATGTCATCGGGATGGAAAGGCTGACCCTGGTTGAACGCCCGGTCCAAATTGTTTATGGGGGTATTAGTTCCGATAATGCCCGTCAGCGGCCCACTGTAGACAACAGTGTTTGTACTTCCGTAGCGTGTGCCGCTTCCCCATGCACTGTATGGAGACGGGTTAAGAGTTACTGTCGCTTGAAGCTGGTCAGCAAACGTTCCGGGGGACTGCGCTACGCCGGATAAGTATAAGCGGAGCAGCGCGTCCATGCTACTGTTGACGTTCTTCACCTCGATATGGGCAGTGGTTGTATCGCCAGGCTTCATGTTAGTGACAGTAAAGTATGGGCCACCTACATGCCCGCCCGTATTGTCTCGACCATCGATGTAAATGTCGAAGTTGCCCGCCTGGAAAGTATTACCAGCGCTAGACTGGGTGTTTCTAAAAGATGCCAGAGTGGTGCCTGCTCCCAAGCCCAACACAGCTATCAGCAATAAAGATATTATCAGAGATTTCATTGAATTTTTCCCAAATTTAATCCTATTCAGGATTACCCCCCTCCCCGAACAATCCTTAATACCCACCAGAGAAAAGGTGAAGCAAATTCAATTTTGCATGAGGTTGTATTATAAAATTAAATTTAACTAAAGTACTCCTGAGTTTATTTTAGCTGATAAACAATTCAGACTCAATCACAATTTATCACAATATTGTCAACGTCGTGTAAATAAAAAACTTATTTTCGTAAAGAGTAGTATTGAAGAAAAATACAAGACTGGTAAATATTTTATAGATTTAGGTCTTTCACTCTAATAAAGTGATGTGAACATAGTTAAAGTGAAGTAAATATATATACTTTAATTGGACTAAATGTAGCCGGGGAAGGAAAAATTAAATTTCTGAGGAATTAACAATGCCCTGTGCAACAGGGTACTGCTAATTATGAAAATAGACCACACCCCGACCCCGATGTATCGTCCCGACCTGTCGGGACTCTCCGTTGAGGGAGAGGGGCCGGTACGATGACGGTTTACTCATCGGACTCCGCAAAGGTGAAACACTTTCGGAGGGGAGAGGTTAATTTAGAAAAAATGGAACTTCTTAAGCAGGTTTTACAAACCGGTAACCTATACTACGGTAGCTTTCAATTATACTGGGTGTTGCACCTTCGTCACCTAATTTACTCCTCAGCCGCCATACA
>JACVQG010000070.1 GCA_015661045.1 Dehalococcoidia bacterium
GTACGATAGGGTAAACCGGTGCGCTCCCTGAAAGTTGGTGTGTTTTTAAGTCCTAATGCCTAGGTGTTTAAGCATCATCTGGTAGAATGGTATGATGTAAGAGCAAATGGATGACATCGTGGATACAGAGAAGAAACAAGATGGGGAGACTAAGGTAGTCAGAAAGAAATTAACGCAAAAGGAGATTGAGGAACTCAGCAAGCTCATTGGTAAAGACTACCTCATAACAGCGGGAAGCTGGCACTTGCCTCCCCGCGAGGAAAAGAAAAAAACTAAGAAAAATTACTTTATCATCATAAATGCACAGGCAGAGATACCTGTGCCACCGATTATTAATACTAAATGTTAATCTGTGGTAATGTTGGACGTTACTTTATCAAAAAGAGGATATACAGGCAACGATTTGGCTATGCAACCACTCCGTTCACGCTTTAACCAGGAAGTGAATAAGGCAGTCCAGGCGTTCACCGCCTCCCTGCCATACGACCGCCGCCTCTACCGGCAGGATATAGCTGGCTCGGTGGCTCATGCCCGCATGTTAGCCCGACAGGGCATAATAACAGACAAAGATGCGGAGCTGATTATCATGGGTTTATCCTCTATACGGGAGGAGATCGAACAGGGTAAGTTCGTTTTTAAAAACGAACTTGAAGATATCCATATGAGCATCGAGGCCCGGCTCACCGAGAAAATCGGGGATACGGCCAAAAAACTCCATACCGCCCGCTCCCGCAACGACCAGGTGGCCACTGACCTCCGGCTGTATGCTAAAGAGGTTATCGTCACTACTTTACGCCGCCTGGGAGACCTGCAACGGGCGCTGGTTGACCTGGCCGAGTCCAACCATAATGTTATCATGCCGGGCTATACTCATTTACAGAGAGCGCAACCAGTCCTGCTACCCCATCATCTTCTTGCCTATTTTGAGATGCTGGAGCGGGATAAGGACCGCTTTGAACATGCCCTCGACCATGCCGATGTTATGCCCCTGGGTTCGGGGGCGCTGGCTGGAGTTCCCTACCCGATCGACCGCGCCTTCGTGGCACAAGAGCTGGGTTTTTCTAAAATTAGCCAGAATAGCCTCGATGCGGTATCGGACAGGGACTTTGTGCTGGAATACGAAGCCGCAGCCAGCATAGCCGTTATGCATCTGTCCCGGCTGGCTGAGGAGGTTATACTATGGTCTTCAGCGGAGTTTGACTTTATCGAGGTTGATGATGCCTTTGCTACCGGGTCGGGTATACGGACATCTAATAGGTCTATTGACTACCCTTAAGGGGTTACCTCTTTCCTACAACCGGGACTTGCAGGAGGACAAAGAGGGCTTTTTTGACACAGTTGATACCTTGTTATCCAGCCTTGAGGTGTTCACCGGGATGATGGGCACTCTGAAAGTCAAAGCGGGTAAAATGAGGCAGGCATCGGAGGGGAATTACACTCTGGCCACAGATATTGCCGATTACCTGGTAAAAAAGGGGCTGGCTTTCCGTGAGGCATACGGTGTGGTGGGAAGCCTGGTTAAATACTGTATCGAGAAGGGGAAAGAATTCAGCCAGCTAAGTATCAAAGAATACCGGCAGTTCTCGTCGTCTTTCGCTGAAGATGTGCTGTTAATAACGGTGGATACATCGGTTAAAGCCCGTATGGAAATAGGCGGAACCGCCCCATCTCAAGTAGCTGAAGCCCTTAAACGGGCCAAACAGATTATCGAAGACAACTAGCGAGTGGCTTTAGCCTGCGTGCGCAGGCAGCGGGTACAGACTTTCATACGTTTTTCAACGCCGCCTAAAGTTACTGTAGCTTTATGAACATTAGGCATCCAGCGCCTTTTAGTATGGCGCTTGGAGTGGCTTACATTATATCCGAACCGAGGTCTTTTCCCGCAAATATCACATTCCAATTTTTAGCTCCCCTTGTTGATAAACCCCTTTGACTTGTGATTATTTTCTGTTACAATGCACTTGTTTAGAATAACATAGTCTGTGGGGTAAATCAATAACCGATATGCAGTTTCGCACCATATTATATGATAAGTCCGATGGCATCGCCACGATAACATTGAACCGGCCCAAAAAGCTTAATGCCATGGATATTTTAATGTATGATGAGGTTGGTTCAGCTTTTAACCTGGCGGAAAATGACAGGCAGGTCAGGGTGGTTATCCTTACCGGAGCAGGGGAACGTGCGTTTTGTGCCGGGGATGACATCAGCATTTTCAAGGGCGTTGAGCGCAGTGGGGTACGTGTTTTCCTGAAACGGGTTATGCCGGTTATGATGAACATCGAAAAAATGGAGAAACCGGTCGTGGCTGCCGTCAATGGTTATGCTTTAGGAGGCGGATTTGAGTTTGCTCTGGCCTGTGACATCACAATAGCGTCAGAAAATGCTACCTTCGGATTACCGGAGGGCCGTATCGGGCTTATGCCGGCGTTTGCTATTCTCAGACTGCCACAGATAATCGGGATAAAGCGGACCAAGGAACTGGCTTTGACCGCCGAGGCGATCAGCGCTAAAAAGGCGTTGGAAATGGGAATAGTTAACCAGGTAGTTCCGTTTAATAAATTACAGGAAACCGCCAGAGAAATGGCAATGAAAATAAAGGACATAGCTCCCTTATCGGCAGCTTTAACAAAAGCTGCTATTAACCGGCATAGCGGAGGCGAAGAGTTAGAATATACTACCGAAGCCATTAGTTTCCTTTTTAAAACAGCGGACCATAAAGAGGGTTATAAAGCCTTTCTGGAAAAGCGAGCGCCTCAATTTAAAGGTAAATAAATAACGGAGTAAAAGTTTTTTATGAAAATACATCCCAAACTTAAGTGCGACTCTTGCGGCCAGCCAGTTAAAACGGCCGGCGATGCCCTGGCAGTCTGGGAACCGTGGAAATCTTATTACGACCACCAGGACTGGCTTAAACTAAAACCTATTATGAAAATTATCCATAAAGCCAAAACCTGTTCCGGAGACACCCTTAAGGAATATTCCCATTTCATGGAACTGTCTGAAATAGCCACCGGAAAGGCGCGGGACGATCTCAATGCTATGGTCTGCGATATGGAATTATCTAAACTCAACCTATCTTTACTCTTAAAGCGGGCCTTCAGCGATTTCGATGAGGCAGAATTCTTTAAATTCAGTGTGGAAGATTATCAAAACTATCACAAGAAATCCGTAGACTGGTAACAAGATTAAAAGAATTGAGAAATGGAGCTAATACATGATTAAAAACATTGCCCACATCGGAATAGCCGTAAAGAATATGGATGATGCAGTTAAAGCCTACAAAGCCCTTGGGCTAAAGCTGGAAAAGGTAGAGTCCGTGCCGGAGCAAGGGGTAAAAACAGGATTCCTGCCCGTGGGTGGGGGTTATGTGGAATTCCTCGAGGCCCTTAATGCAGAGAGCGGCATCGCCAAATTCATCGAGAAACGCGGCGAGGGCATCCATCACATCTGCCTTGAGGTGGACAACCTTGAGAAAGAGCTTCAATCCCTGTCGGCAAACGGGGTTGAGCTGATAGATAAACAGCCACGGAAAGGGGTCGAGGGGAAAATCGCCTTCGTTCATCCCAAATCAACAAAAGGTGTTTTAATAGAACTGGTAGAAAAACATAAGTAAGAGACAGGGAGTATATCGCCTGAAATAACGAAGAATCTATATCTTTGAGACTGGAGGAGCTATGATACTCCGTTTTAGCCATTTTGGACACGCTGTAAAGAGCATAGACGAGGTATTACCCGTATATAAAAAACTGTGGGGGCTTAAGCCGTCAACCCGTACTGAGTTTCCGGAGGATTGGGCTATAAATGCTTTGCTCCCGGTCGGGCAGAACTATATAGAGCTTCTACAACCCACTTCGCAGCAGAGCAGCCTCGCAAAGTTTATCAACCAGCGAGGAGAAGGCATGTACCATCTTTCCTGGGTGGTGGATGACGTAGATAAAGAGATTAAATCACTTCGATCAAAGGGGGCGCAGGTTGCGGAAACGCCGCCTCAGACGAACCTAATTACCAAACGGGGTTGGATCCATCCCCGTTCGACGATGGGACTTTTGATCGAGCTTGTGGATGAAAAGCTATTATCGCACCTGGGACACCTGCCGAAGAAGGAACCTCAGCCCGGCAGCCAGGTAGTTGCCTGGACACATGTGCACCATGTGGTCAAAAACATCGACCAGGCGTTGGCGATGTATGATAGGCTCTGGGGTTTAAAGGCTATTAAACGAGCTACTACGCCGCTCCAGGGTGTAAAAAATGCAATCGTCCGAATCGGTAAGATGAATTATATCGAACTTTTGGAACCTACTGATCCCAAAGGTCTTATAGCTAAATTCATAGAAAAACGTGGCGAAGGTCTCAGAAGTTTTTGCTTCACCGTAGATAATTTCAAATCCGCCATAACATCTCTAAAAAAGAAGGGCGTAGAGTTGTACGAGGCATCGGACGCTCCAGGAGACTTTCAGATAAAAAGCGCCTGGATAAGTCCCAAATATACACGAGGCTTACTGGTTGAGATATGTGAACACCGTGAGCTTCTTGCCTGGCAAGACCCGGAACTAAAATTATAATTCTATAATAGGAGGTATTAACCTTGCCACCTCACGGGATGATAAGAGTATTAGTAGCCAAACCTGGACTAGACGGCCATGACCGTGGAGCCAAAGTAGTGGCCAGAGCGTTAAGAGATGCCGGTATGGAGGTAATCTACACCGGTATCCGGCAAACACCGGAGATGATAGTTGAAGCTGCCCTCCAGGAAGATGTAGATGTGGTTGGGTTAAGTATATTATCCGGCGCCCATATGGAGCTATTTCCGCTCATTGTAGACGGACTTCGTAAGAAAGGTCTTGGAGACAGACTGGTTGTTGCCGGCGGTATAATACCCGAGGAAGATATTACATCTCTGAAGAAATTAGGTGTAAAAGGGATATTTGGACCGGGTACTTCTACCAAGGATATTATTAATTATATTAACACAGAGGTAGGACGGAAAAGTTAGTATTTATGCCTTTAAATCATAAATTTTCATTCTTATGAGCTTTTCACTATCCCCTTACCATGTTATAATGGCAACGTATTAGGAGGAATGTTTTTGCGAGACTACGAGTTGACGATTATTGTTAATCCCCAGGTTGATGAGGAAAATTTAAAAGCTACTGTCGATAAAATAAGCCGATGGATTACGGACAAGGGGGGAAATATCTCCCAGTTCGAACCACAAGGCAAACGGAAATTGGCTTACCCGATAAAGAAATTTATGGAAGGTAACTACTTACTGGCAAAGTTTCAATCGGATGCCAAAGCAACCAAAGAAATTGAAACCAATCTTAAAATGGCTGAAGACGTGTTACGCTACCTGTTAATTAAAGTTGGTGAATAGAATACCTTAATAGACCGCCCATTTCTGCTTTAATAGAAGGAGACGGTGTATATATATGGCAAGTTTGAACAAAGTAATGCTAATTGGTAATATAGGTAGCGATCCAGAGATGCGTTTCACGCCTACCGGGAGTCCGGTTACCTCGTTCGCTATGGCGGTCAGCAGGAATTTTACCACGCGTGAAGGTGAACGACGGCAGGAAACCGAATGGTTTACTGTGGTAACATGGAATAGGTTAGCAGAAACTTGCAACCAATTTTTAACAAAAGGCCGGCGTGCCTACGTTGAAGGAAGACTGAAAACCCGTTCCTGGGAAGGCCAGGACGGACAAAAAAGATTCAGGAACGAGATAATAGCCAACCGCGTCGTTTTTCTTGACCGGCAGGTTTCTTCCACTCCGGCTGATGGCGCTTCTACACCATCGGCAGACGAAACCGCGATACCACAGGACGACATGGATGCGGAGGATTTACCCTTTTAAAGATTTCTTCTCGTTCAAATAATATTTTTACCATCGAACTTAATAATTGTTTAAAGGAGATGCATGGTTCCATTTGGACAGGGCAAACCTAAATTCAGGAAAGATAATAAAAAAGATGGCAAACGAGAAGGCAAAGGGAAATATGTCCCTAAGCGGAAGGTATGCGGTTTTTGTGTGGACAAAGTGGAGACAATTGAATATAAGGACTCGTCCAAGTTGCGCCGTTTTATCTCAGACCGTGGGAAGATAGAACCACGACGTCGCACAGGCACATGCGCCAAGCACCAAAGATCCCTGGCCATTGCCATTAAGAGAGCTCGGCATCTGGCCTTATTGCCATACACTCCAATGCATATACGCAGGTCCGGAATAGTTTTGCCTCAAACCTCATTTCCGGCTCCGCACTTTGAGCAAAAAGTAAGCGACACCTGAAAATAACCTTATTGCGTATCTACTTTGAATATTATTAAAGGAACATTACCCCACCCCCCGGCTTACCGGGGGGTTTAATTTCAAAAGGTCGGCTTTAATCTATCATTTAGTGGGGGGTACCTCTTGGCGAAAAAGTCCCACGTTACACCTGTAAAACAGCTAACACAACGTCAAAAATCCCGGTGGCAAAAAGAACATAAAAGACAGAGGCTCATTTTTTTAATTGGCACAGCCGTTATCGTCCTGATAGTTGGCGTATTGGGATACGGGTATTTTACTTCTCAATTAGCTCCACGGTGGCAAACTGCAATTCAGGTCAATAATACTAAATTTAATACACAATATTATGTCAATTATTTGCGCGCTATTTTAGGTAACCGCGCCAATGATGCAAGCGCCATCGGCGGTATTACCCCGACTCTGGTTGTAGAAATACAGGATATCGAGCTGATTAAGCAGTCGGCACGGGATTTCGATATTTCAGTAAGTGAAGAGGACGTAAATCAATATATTCGCGATAGCCTTGTAAAACCGGATGAGAAAGATAAAATCACCGAAACAGAAATTCAAGATAGGACAAATAAGTTTATTTCCAACCTCCCTTTTTCATTGGAGTTTTTTAAAGAGGTTGTTTCCAATGATATTTTCCGAACCAAATTCAGAGAAAAAATAGAAAGCAAGGTGCCAACCGAGGCCGAGCAAGTTAAGTTGAGCGCTATCCGCTTAGAGGACGATGTGACAGCTACGGAGGTCCGTACCAAATTGGATAGCGGTGGTGATTTCTCGGCATTGGTCAAAGAGTATTCTAAAGACGAGAATTCCAAGGATAAGGGCGGTGACATAGGGTGGATATCGAGGGGTGTTTTACCCGAATTGGATGAAGCGGCCTTCTCCTTGCCTGTCGGGAATACCAGTCAACCAATCGCCACACCTGGCGGTTACTTTATCATTATGGTAACGGAGAAAAAGGCATCAAGTCCAATTAGCGATGAGGCCCTGGCAACTCTTAAATCCCGGGCTTTTACTAAATGGATTGATGAAGCCAGGAAAAATAATAAGCTTGAAAATTACCTTGTTGATAAAACAACCGGGAATGTGGAGCCGCAAAAATTAAGCTGGATAGTAAACCAGTTAAAGTCATAATTATATCCGTTTTAAAGCTTACCGGTCCGATGGCCTTAGGGTTGTGTTTAAAATAGCCGCCAGGACAAAGGATACCGATGCTACCAAAAAGGCTATCGTATAGGTGCCGGTAACATCCACAACAAACCCTGCCAGCAAAGCGCCCAGTCCTCCCAATCCAACCCCCACGCCGGTGATTATCCCGGTAAGCTCCCCTGCCGATCGAGTACCGAACAAATGGCTTACTAACCCCGGTAATATGGGTACCCTGGTGCCATGAGAAAATCCAAAGAATATAGTAAAAAGATAAAACATCCATATATCCCTGGAATATATGAGCCATATCAACGTTCCGCTGCCAATAACACAAAACAGTACCATGCTTTTCTTCCAACCGAGTTTGTCTGCTGCGACACCGCCTACTATCCTGCCGGGAACACTCATCCCTCCAATAAATCCCATGGCCGCAGCAGCGGCGGCAGGGGTTACACCGCTTTCTATAGCATAGGGAATGAAATGAACTGCTACCAGGCTTATGGGAAGAACGCTGAACAT
>JACVQG010000071.1 GCA_015661045.1 Dehalococcoidia bacterium
CCAATACTTGTAAGAATTTTGGGGATAACAATGGTTGCTACCGGGAAAAGTATGGCAACTAGAAGAAAAAGGCCTATATAGGCAAAACTCGGTAGGACTGGAAGTTCCAAGATTACCTCCTAAATACGCCGACAAGATTATAACACTTCCCCAAAACCTTGACAAGAGATGGTTGGAGATTTTTTCACAATCTTCTGGGGAGTTATGGTATTGATAAGGATTAAGAAAATCGTACCTTTGGTACAATTGACAGTATACGCTTACAAAACTATAATGGTTTCACTAAGAGTGGGGAGGAGGTAGGTAAGTATATTATGAAAAGTCTTATTTCCCTGGTCGTAGTTATCGGTTTTGCCATAGCAGGGTGTGGAGGTTACGGTGGTTATGGTTCTCCCCAAACAACTCCCCAGGCAGCGCCACCGGTTAGTGGAGAAATAGGGGTTACCGCCAGTTACGCCAAATTTCAACCATCCAGGGTCGAGGTCAATAAGGATAAACCGGCGCATTTAAAGCTAACCAGCGCCGATACCAACCATACTTTTACCGTAGATGAATTAGGAATAAACGTGTCTATTCCAGCCGGTAAAACGGTAACACAGGAAATCACTGTTAACAAAACAGGAACATATTCATTCTATTGCGCAGTCCCAGGTCACCGACAGGCAGGGATGCAAGGGAGTTTAGAAGTCAAGTAATCAGGATGATTTAATATATGATTTGGGAGGATTAGTTCTGAACACCACGAATGATAATCTCAGCCTGGAGGAAATAGCTCATCGTTATCTGGCCAGTTTAACCGCTGAAGAACAGGAGGCCAGCCAACAGGAGATAAACCGTTTTGTGCGCTGGTATGGCCCAAACCGTCCAATATTGGAATTAACCGCTCCCAGCGTAGGCTATTATGCAGAATCCGTATCCAAAGCTCATAAGGGTTCCGACTTTGCCAGGAAGTTGGAACCGGTAAAGAAACTCTTGAGTTTCGCTAAAAAGGAAGGGTTTACGAAGGATAACCTGGCAACCCACCTCCGGGCAAGCGCACAGGCATCGAAAAATAAGGCTTCTAAGGTACATAAACGCCGGGAGACGACGCTTACTGCCCAGGGCTACGAGGAGAAGAAGCAGGAACTTGAGGACCTGAAAAAAGAAAGACCAAAAATACAGGATGACATCCAGAAGGCACGAGCTGATAAGGATGTGCGGGAAAACGCACCTCTGGACGCAGCGCGGGAGCATCAGGGTCACGTGGAGTCCCGCATCAGGGATTTAGAAAAAATGCTTGAATCGGCGGCAATTATTGATGAAAATGGGCAGAAATCTATAACGGTGTCGGCGGGTGGCACCGTGACAATCCAGGACATGGAAACCGGTGTAGTATTCGATTGTGTTTTAGTTGACCCTCAAGAGGTTAATCCTGCTCAGGGGAAAATCTCTTTTATATCGCCAGTGGGAAAAGCTCTCATGGGAAGGTCGGTTGGGGATGTGGTGGGGGTGAACGTGCCTGATGGGCTTATACACTATAAAATTGAAAAGATAAAAACATAACCGGCTAATAAACAAATAGCCGGGCGCTTGAAGTTATTTAGTAACGGCAGCTCTCTTTCAAAACGTGTCCCACGTTTCTTTTTAATAAAATGGGTGACCGGATGTCATTGTTATTATGCCCCTTGCAATGACATATTAAAAAAGCTTAGGAAAAAAAGATTGAACAGAATTGAGGCGAATTGGCAACACGAAGCCTGCTTTCTATAAGCAATCTGACGACCGGAGATATTAACCGGCTGATAGCCAGGTCTATAGAATTAAAAAAAGGAAAATCCAGTCGCCTTCTATCCGGCAAGGTGCTGGCTTTACTTTTTGAGAAACCGTCCCTCCGCACTAAAGTCAGTTTCGACGTGGCAATGCATCAACTGGGAGGACATACTATATATCTATCTCAGAGCGAGGTAGGACTTGGTAAACGTGAACCTATAGCTGATGTGGCGCGGGTGCTTAGCCGGTATGTAAACTGCATTACGGTGCGCACCTTTTCTCAGAGTCTTCTGGAAGAACTGGCTCACCATGCTTCTGTTCCAGTGATTAACGCTCTTACCGATGAAGAACACCCCTGTCAAGCTCTGGCTGATATGCAGACCATTGTTGAGAAAAAGGGCAAGTTGAAGGGCGTTAACATAGCCTATGTGGGCGACGGAAACAATGTTGCCCACAGCCTTATGCTGGCAGCCGCATTAACGGGCGCCAATTTCCGTATAGGTTACCCTGGCGGTTATGAGCCAAAAGCGGAAATTGTGGCCAGGGCAAAAGTCTTTGCAGCTAAAAACGGAGGAAAAATTCAGTTATTACATGACCCGCAGGAGGCAGTAACGGGTGCTGATATAGTCTATACCGATGTCTGGACAAGCATGGGGCAGGAGGCTGAATCGGAGGTAAGGCGTAAGGTTTTTGCCCCTTATCAAGTAAATCAGAAAATGCTTACCCTTGCCCACAAAGATGTTGTGTTTATGCATCCCTTGCCTGCCCATGCCGGTGAAGAGATTGAGGCTGGTTTACTGGATAGTCCCCAATCCGTCGTATTCGACCAGGCTGAGAACCGGCTTCATATACAAAAGGCGATATTGGAAGAATTATTGATCAACTAACCCTAGGCAGGTATAAAACATGGTTACTCTGATTACACATGGTAGCAAAAACATAGCATTAGATGCGCCCCCCGTTGAAAGTATCCCATTAAATATGGGCTATTCCAAAATTCGTGGGTTGGGCGAGCTTTCTTCTATTAAGCCAAAATGTAAGCTCCCAAAGGGAATAGAACTTTTCAATAAACTGAAACAGTTAATAATTAAAGGCGACGAAAGCTTTGATAACGGCGATTATTTAGAAGCTGAAAAGGCTTACAAAGCGGCTCTTACTCAAGCCGAATTATTAACTGAACGGAAACTAATAGCTTCTTGCTGCAATCTCATAGGTGCGTGTTTGGGTAGTCGAGGAAGACACGAAGACGCGATGGTGTACTTTGGTAAAGCAGTAGAGTTAGACCCAGAATATGTTGCCGCTTGGTGGAACCAAACAATAGCTTTAGGGAATCTAGGAAAGGATGCAGAGGCATTAACCTGCCTGGACAGGATCCTTGCTCTTGGGGCTGAAAATGCTGATGCGTGGCATATCAAAGGGATTATTCAATATAATCTGCAACGATATGAGCAAGCGCTGGAAAGTTTCAATAAGGCATTAGAGTTAGTCCCCAATTCTGGTATAGCTTGGCTTAATAAGGGTTTGACTCTGCTACGATTAGAAAGGTTTGAAGAGGCAACAACAGCCTTTGAGCAGGCATATCGTTTTCCAGAGATGGTTAGAAATAGCAAAACTGAACTCTACACCGGATGGTCATACACGCTACTATTTGGGGCATTGCAGGCCCAGTTAGCAAAAGACTTAGATATGGTAGAATACTGGGCTGACTATTGGGGTGATGTTAAAGAACGGTCTAAAGAGGATGGGCTTGCACCGGTAATGGAAGAGAGAATTACAATGATGAAGGAAAAACTTCCAGAAAAAGAATTACGAGCTTTCTTTAAGATAGAAAAGAAACTACATCGCATGGAGGACCCGCTTTACCGTCTAAAGGCACTACGAGATTCTATTAGCCGTAAGTGGCCTAAAGGACTTTCAGCGGTAGAGGCAATACGGGAGGATAGGGATTGAAAGAGTTGACGGTAGATAGCAATATGCTCGTTGCGGCTCTTCTCAAGGAGGATAAATTTAATAAAACAGCTTACACCGAATTTCGACAAATGGTTAAAGGCAAAGTTATTTTTCATGCATCGAGACTTGTACCTGTGGAAGTCTGTGGAGCTATAAACAGGAGAGTGGGTAACATTGATGCAGCCAAAGCTCAGATAATTATTAATAGCTTAATTCGCAAAGGAAACATAAAAGTTTATGATTTGAATGAATCAAGGATGCATAGAGCTACTAATATTGCGCTGAATTATAGGCTAAGGGGTGCCGACGCAGTAATTGTACAAATTGCACAAGAACTTAAACTCCCTATAATTGCATATGATAATGAAGTTAATAAAGCTGCCGAGGATTTATGACCAGACCGATAGTGGCAATTGTAGGTCGTCCTAATGTTGGAAAATCAACGCTACTCAATCGTATAGTGGGGCGTCGGGTGGCAATTGTAGAGGATTTGCCCGGGACCACCCGTGACCGCCTTTACGCCGATGCCTCCTGGGCAGGGCGCGACTTTAGCATCGTGGACACGGGCGGTTTAGAGGTTCACCCTGATTCCGAGATGATCCAGATGATCAAGCAACAGGTTGAAATAGCTATAGAGGAAGCATCGGTTATCATTTTTTTAGTTGATGGGCGTGATGGCGTCACTGCAATGGACCTGGATGTGGCCGATCAGCTTCGCAGAAGTGGTAAACCGGTGGTACTGGCTGTAAATAAGGTAGATAATCAGGGAAGCGCTAGTCTGGTGTCTGAATTTTACAAACCGGGTCTCGGGGAACCGGTACCTATCAGCGCTTACCACGGACGGGGGACCGAAGAACTGCTCGATAGGGTTATTGCTTTATTGCCGCCTCCTTCGGCTGTCCCTGAAATCACAGATATGATGAAGCTGGCAATCGTCGGGCGGCCCAATGTAGGTAAGTCTATGTTGCTCAATTCACTTTTGGGCCAGGAACGGACTATTGTCAGTGAGATACCAGGGACTACCCGCGACGCAATAGATACCGTTTTTGAATTTAACGGTGAGCGTTTTCTTCTTATCGATACCGCAGGTATAAAGAGGGCGGGAAGGATAGGAGTGGGTGTAGAGAAGTACAGTGTGATTCGGGCGCATCAGGCTATCGAGAGGGCTGATATTGCCCTGCTGGTTACTGAAGCTCCGGAGGGTATTACAGCCCAGGATAGCCATATTGCTGGCTTTGTCAGCAAAGCTTACAAAGGTGTGGTAATCATAGTAAATAAATGGGATTTAATAGAAAACAAAGACGAGGCGGCCTACGAGGCGGCTATACGGGATAGTCTCCGCTTTTTAAGCTATGCACCGATACTTTTCATTTCCGCAGCGCTGGGTACAGGGGTAAAACATGTCTTACCCCTGGTAAAAAAGGTTTATGAAGAGAGACTGAAGCGTATTCCTACACACAGATTAAATGAAATGATGCAAGTAGCCTGGAAAGAGCATAATCCCCCGTCTGTACACGGGAAGCGGCTAAAAATGTTATTTGTGACTCAGGCGCAAATAAATCCGCCGACATTTGTCTTTTTTGTAAACAATCCTACTCTGGTTCATTTCTCATATAGACGTTATCTGGAGAACCGGATACGGGATGTATTTGGTTTTACTGGCACTTCGATCCAGTTGATTTTCAAAGCCAGAGGTGAAAAATAATGCTTCTAGTTGCCCTGGTTATTGTTCTGGGTTACCTGATTGGTTCCATTCCCTTTGGTCTGATTGTCGGCCGACTGTTTAAAGGAGTAGATGTCCGAAAATATGGTAGCGGGAAAACAGGAGCTACTAATGTAATGCGTACTGCCGGTGTACTTCCCGGAATACTGGTGTTAGTTGGCGATATTGGCAAGGGAGCTATAGCAGTGCTTTTAGCTAAAGCTATCTTACCGGAGAATGAGCCGATAGCTGGCGCCGCGGCGCTGGCTTGTATGAGCGGCCATAATTGGCCGGTATTTGCCAGATTCCGCGGAGGCCGGGGTGTAACCACTTACTTCGGGGGACTGGTGGCATTATCCTGGATGGGAGCGATAATCGGTGGGGTGGTAACCGTTGCCGTTATAGCTTTCACCCGATATGTATCTCTTGGTTCAATGGTGGGTTCGCTGGTTTCAGCGGGGGTGATAGCTTTTCTGGTAGTCCGGGGTAATGTTCCTCTGGCTTTTTTAATCTACGCTGCTATGGGCGCAGTGTTGTTAATCGTTCTGCACCGGGATAACATCGGACGGCTGGCATCTGGTAAGGAACGGAAGTTTGGACAACGGGTGGAACTGCCACAACCACCCTCAAATACCTCGGAGGGTAGCCATGCCTAAGGTGGCGGTTGTCGGCGCCACTACCTGGGGTACGACGCTGGGTATAATCCTGGCCCGGAAGGGTATCCACGTAAAACTGCTGGCCAGAACTGAGGGCGAGGCAGCGGAGTTGAACAGATCCCGACAACATGCCCGTGCCTTACCGGACATACATTTCCCCACCCGTCTGACCGCTACTTCGATACCCGGTGAGGCTCTGGAAGGTGCTGACATGGTTATACTGGCGACTCCCGCCCAGACCGTAAGACAGAATGTGTCCATAATAAAACAATATATCGAGCCATCCACCTTAATTCTCAGTGTGGCTAAGGGTCTGGAGGTTGGCAAAGGGTTACGTCTTACAGAGGTTATTAAGGAAGAGGTACATCCCCATCTTCACCGGAATATCTGTGTTCTTGCAGGCCCTAACCTGGCAAAAGAGGTCGTTCGAGGATTACCAGCCGCTACAAAGGTGGCCGCGGAGGACGAGGAAATTGCCCGCATGGCTCAGCGTTTGCTGGTTACCAAACAGTTTGGTGTTTTTGTTAGCACGGATATGGTCGGAGTGGAGTTGAGCGGTGCACTGAAAAATATCATAGCATTGGGAGCGGGTATAGCTGAGGGACTGGGTTACGGTGATAATGCCAAGGCCACATATATGACCTGGGGGTGGGCTGAAATGGTGATGCTGGGGCTGGCAGCGGGAGCCAGACAAGAGACTTTTATGGGATTGGCCGGCCTGGGGGATCTGGTAGTAACCTGCATCAGCCCGCTCAGCCGTAACCACTATGTCGAGCCGTAACCACTATGTCGGTTTGGAACTGGCTAAAGGGCGGTCGCTTAATGAAATTTTATCTACTATGCATGAAGTAGCCGAGGGGGTCGCTACGACCAGGGCTGCTCAACAGATGGCCAGCCGGCTAGGGGTAGATATGCCGGTAACCAGAGCTATCCACAAAGTGCTTTTTGATGGTGTCGAACCTCGAAAGGCTGTAATGGATTTGTTTGGCGGCACTTTTAACTCAATGCATGATTCCAGGTAAGTATCTGAAGCCTTTATCCTCGATGAATTTGCTTTTCCTCTTACAATCCATCGTGCCTGTATTTTCGGGGACACCGCGAAGGATGAAAATAGCTTGCTACCCCTCTCGCCCCTTTGGGGAGAGAATTAAAGAGAGGGGATTTTCCAGTCCAACCACGCTCACTCTCTCCCTTACATCTCCCTTTTAGGGCGAGGGTAATAAAGTCTTTTCGGTTGAAGAATATTATTTTCAGTAAAATCAGCTATATCCCCTTTGGGTTCAGGGTAGTATAATTTAATAAATGTATATTATAGATACTCATGCTCACCTGGATGAAATTGCCAATTTAGATGATGCTGTATCTCGTGCCAGGCGATCTGGGGTTATAGCTATAATCGGTGTTGGGGTAGACCTGAAGTCAAATAAGCGGATTCTGGAAATAGCCGATAAATACAGGGGGTTTGTCTACCCGGCTTTAGGACTGCATCCCGGCAATTTGGGAGATGAAGAGCACAGAGAAGCCACCTTTCAACAAATTGAATTGAACCTGGAACGGGCGGTAGCTGTCGGAGAGATAGGGTTGGACTATTTTTACAAAGAGACCAGAAAAGAAGGGGTAACAAGACAGGTCCAAAAACAGGTTTTTAACCGGGTTTTAAGTCTCGCAAAGGATAGCGGTAAGCCGGCTCTTATCCATAGCCGCGGCTCATGGCAGGACTGTCTGGATATGGCGCTGGCATTGAAAGTGGAAAGGGCGGTTTTCCACTGGTATAGCGGTCCGATGGCTGTATTGGATAAAATAGTAGCCAGTGGTTATTTTATCTCGGCTTCTCCCGCCGCCGAATATAGCCTGCCCCACCGCGAGGCTATAAATAAAGCGCCTGTGGATAGGCTATTGTTGGAGACGGACTCTCCTGTGGCCTATAAGGGGGTTGCCTCAGAACCTGCCCACGTTCTCAGGACGTTAAAAGCTGTGGTTGACCTGAAAAATTCGACTGAGGAACAAGTAGCCATCGCCACGACCAGTAGTGCAAAAAGTCTTTTTGGGCTGTAATTTGATTTCTCCCGGAGGTGACAATGGCGAACAAAGGTAACGCGAACGCCACATTAATGTCTATTCTTGCTATTATACTGGTAATTTTTGGGCTGGCCTTTTTGTTTAAGA
>JACVQG010000358.1 GCA_015661045.1 Dehalococcoidia bacterium
AGCCTGGGCCACACCGATTGATGTTCGTTTTTCACCTGCGGAGCTAGACTTTTTATTCCAGGACTGCCAGCCTACAGCACTTATTTCGGTAAGTCCATACCTGGAAGCTCTTGCGCCTGAACTATCCAAATATAAAAGCCTCAGGCATGTAATTTCACTCTCCACCCTGACCAGGAGTTCATTTCTGTCTTATCAGGAATTACTTGGCTCTTCTTCACCTAAACCCCCAGATTACACCATTGTAGAGAGCGATATAGCTCACCTGCGGTACTCCTCCGGTACTACCGGACGCCCCAAGGCAGCCCTCACCACCCATGCTACTGAGCTAGCTGGCGCCAGGATAGGGGCAGAAACTATGGAACTAACGGAAAAGGATGTCTTTGTACTGCCACTTTTACCGCCAAGCTGGTTTCTATACATGGTCGCCTATGTTATGTATGCTACGGGCACTGCTGTTGTAGCCTGTTCTTACCGAGATGCTTAATATGCCTGAAGAAGAAGCAAAAAAATATGATCTCAGCTCGCTCAGGGTGTGTATTGTCTCGGGTATGCCGCTCCGCCACGAGGTTGCCCTGCAGTTCCGCGAACGTTTTGGAATATCACCCGTCTCTTTTCTGGGATATACCGAGACCGCTTGCGGCCCGGCCATACAGCCACTGGATGGGTCCGGGAAACCCGGCGCGACAGGTAAGATGCGCCCGGGATGGGAATACAAGATTGTGGATGAGTCGGGAAAGGCTTTGCCCCCTAACCAGGTCGGCGAACTCGTATTCAGAAGCCCGGCTGTGGTCTCGGGTTATTACAACCGTCCCCAGGCCACCGCTGAATCTTTCCACGATGGCTGGTTCTCTTCGGGCGACATGGGACGGATAGATGAAGATGGCTTTTTATTCCTCATGGGTCGAAAAAAGGAGATTATAACTATAGCTGGTAAAGAAATATTCCCACTGGATATAGAGGAGGCTTTACTGGCTAATCCAAAGATAGCAGAGGTAGCGGCAGCGGGGATTCCCGGGAAGAGCGGCGTTGGGGCATTGAAATTAGCTATAGTCCTTAAAAGAGGAGCAAAGGCCACCCGCGAAGAGATTGTGGACTTTTGTCGACGGCAAACAGAACTGGTGCCGGAGGAAATAGAGTTCCGGGAGTCATTGCCGCGGACCCACTCCGGCAAGGTGCAACGGGGAGCTCTTAAAGAACTTGCATAATCTTTGATTTCCTTTATGCTAACGGCTATAATACATAATGTTGTTAGCAATGTGGCCCCGATGAATCGGGGCCACTCTAGTATTTGACAAAAAAATATAGGGAAAGGGGCCGCCCTTCAATAAAATGCCCCTGGCAATAACAAGATGTCCCGGAGGCAGTTACAAGTAATGAAAAAACGGATAGTAATAACCGGTGTGGGAGCCGTCACCCCCCTGGCTGTGGGGATAGAACCGAGCTGGCAGGCGTTGTGTGCGGGAAAATCCGGTCTTGGCCCTATCACTAATTTTGATGCTAAAAACCACAAATGCCAGGTAGCGGGAGAGATAAAGGGTTTCCACCCCGAGGACTTTATAGAGAAAAAGTTAGTTCCCCGTATGGACCGGTATATACAGTATGCTCTGGCTGCCGCCCGTATGGCTGTGGACGACTCAGGTCTGATAATAGACTCCAGCAACGGAGACCGGGTAGGCACTGTTATAGGTACGGCGGCTGGCGGGCCAACTACCCTGGAGAAGGCGCATAGCCAGGTAATGAATGGTGACATACACCAGGTTTCCCCATTCAGCGCTCCCAGCTTCATAGCCAATCTGGCGACCGGCCAGGTATCTATCCGGTTCAAAGCAAGAGGGCCTCAGTTAACCCCGGTCGGCGCTTGTGCTGCGGGGACCCAGGCTATCGGCGAGGCGGCCAGATACATACAGGACGATATGGCCGATGTTGTAATAGCGGGAGGCACTGAGGCTGGTGTAACATCAACTATTTTTGCCATGCTGGATTCTTTGAGAGCCCTTACCTGTACCCACAATAACTACCCGGAAAAGGCCAGCCGTCCTTTCGATAAAAACCGTGACGGCTTTGTAGCCTCCGAGGGGGCAGGGATAGTCATCGTCGAATCTCTGGAATCAGCCATTAAAAGAAACGCAAAAATCTATGGTGAAGTTATTGGTTACGGACTTAACTCCGATGCTTTCCATATCGTGGCCCCATCACCAGATGGTGATGGTCCAGCCAGATGTATCCTTTTGGCGTTGAAAGCAGCCGGAATTTCCCCGGAGCAGGTTGATTATATTAATGCCCACGGCACATCCACCGTATTGAATGACAAAGCTGAGACACTCGCCGTTAAAAAGGTCTTCGGCCCACATGCAAAAAAGTTAGCCTTAAGCTCCAATAAATCCATGATCGGCCATATGTGGGGCGCCTCAGGAACCGTACAGGCTATATTTACTCTGTTCGCGATCCGAAATGGTATTATACCACCCACCATCAACTATGAGACACCCGACCCGGAATGCGACCTGGATTATGTGCC
>JACVQG010000072.1 GCA_015661045.1 Dehalococcoidia bacterium
ATTCAGGGAAGTCAATTCCTGGGTGCGTTGTTTCTGGTCTTTATATAGACGGGCATTGGAGATACCTATGCCCACCATATTACCCAGGCTGGATAGCAGTTCCATGTCGCTACCGGTGAATATGCGTTGACGCTTGGAAAAGCAGCTTATCGTTCCCACCAGTTTCCCTTTAACACTGAGTGGGATGCCAACATAAACGGAAAAACCGGAGTCATATAAAGAATTATAAAGAAGGTTAGGGTACATTTGCAGGTCTGATATAACGAGTGGTTTTAATTGTTGAGCTGCAATGCCGGATAAACCCTGCCCCAGTTTCATTCTGGGGTTGGCCTGCATTTCCCGTGCAAGATCACGGGGCAGGCCAACGTGAGCCAGTAACACAAGCTCCTGGGTAGTTTCATCCAGACTCCTGATAGTCCCGCCGTCCAGGTCCAGTACGTTTAAAATTGTCTCCAGGGACTTTTTAGCGGCCTCCTCGATTTCCATTGATTGGGTCAGGGATTGACTCACCCGATTTAACGCAAATAGCTGGATATTATGATCTTTGATTTTAAGCTCTGCCTGTTTGCGATCGGTGATATCACATACTAACGCTAAGTCAGCAGTCATCCCCTCAAATTCACTGATACTGGCATTTATTTCCACCGGTATAGTCCCGCCATCCCTGGAAAGGATCTCAATTTCGTATCTGTCGGGGACTGGTTGGCCAGATATCCTTTTTTGATATCTCTCTGACACTAACGGCCTATCTGCAGGAGAAACAAAATTGAGGAACGGTTTACCCAGAACTTCCTCAGGCTGGAAACCGGTCATATGTATCAGCCTTGTATTAACAAATTTCACCAGGCCGTCCTGAATGACAATGATTCCGTCATTCACCCGTTCTACTATGTTTGCATATTTTTTCTCAGATAGCCGCAACATCTCTTCTGCCAGCTTGCGCTTGGTGATATTATCGAAGACAGCCACAAAATGGTCTTTTCGCGGACTGTATGCGGAGATAGTCAACCATATATCCAGGGGTTTAAAAAATGTCTCAAAAGCAGTCGGTTTACCAGTTGATGCCACCCCTCCGTAAATATCGAATATTTCAGGGTTTAAAGCTTTAATACCCGGTATGGCCTCGGTGACTTTTTTGCCGATAACATCTACTTTTTTCAATCCGGTTAACCGTTCAAAAGCATCGTTGACGTCAATATAGATAAAATCTACGGGTTTATTATCTTCGTCGAATAGCATCTTACAGAAGGCATACCCGTTCATCATACCCATAAACAGGGAGCGGTATCGCTTTTCTGATTCGATTAATGCCTCGTCAGCTTGCTTTCGCGCGGTGATGTCGCTATGTATTGCCAGCATGACTTTACCATAATCAGGATGATTAAACACAGAAACGTTGGCATAACACCAGAATCGGGTCCCATCCTTCTTGATGTTCAGTTTTTCCCCTCGCCACTTCCCAGTCTTATAAATAATTCCCTCTATTTCTTTGGCGGTTTCTACAGGGATCTTTTCATCAGGGGCGTTGATTATAGAGATAGGCTTCCCGATCATTTCGCCTGGTTTATAGCCGAACATTTTTTCCAATGTTGGATTAGCATATTTAATAATGTGGTCGTCATATCCAACAATATGAATACCTTCTGCCAGGTGTTTAGCAATTTCAGCTTCAAGGCTCAGCGCCTCCTCTGCTTTCTTGTGCGCTGTAATATCAATAAGGGCTATATGAAGCTGGTTATTGCCCACCTGCTGGTTGGGGGTTCTCAACTCCAGATGGGCAAAGAATTTAATGCCATTGCCTCTAATCACCTCCACCTCACAGTCACCCATACCACCCTTCATGTTTCCGATGCACTCCTGGAAAACATTCCGGAACCTGGGACTAAAATATGTATTGAGCCGCTTGCCCTTTAAGCTGGCACGGTCTATCCCAAGTAATCTCGTCGCTGTGATGTTAATTTCCGCGATAACGCCGTTTTTATCCAGTGTTACATATCCCACGGGGGCAAAATCATAGAGTTCCTGGTAACGCTGCCATGCCTCTTCCGACTCCAGCCAGAGCCTGCGGGCCTCCTCGCTCTGCATTTGGAGCTCCACCTGATGAATCTGTAGCTCGTTTACCAGCCGTTGTATCTCGGCAGGTGGCATCTCGGTCACCTTCGGCTCTGAACTGGCCACCTTTTGTTCCGCCATCCGGCGGAGATCACTCTTACTTTGCGGTCTTTTTTCCCGGGCCATCGTAGGATCCTTTCTTAGATGTAAGCTCTGGACCAGGATGTTCACGCTCTAGGATGTCTGTGATAACAGTGACCATACTGGTGCGCCGGCCCGATTGATCTAATATATCGGTAACGACGTTCTCGGAGAGAAAAACGCTGTCATCTTTCCCTCCTTCTTCACGTAGAACTAATAGTATCCTTTATACAACATATCAAGGTATTTTACAATAATGCTTTATTACCAAAACCTTCACCAAAAGAATTTTGGTAAAGTCCCGATGAATCGGGATTCGCCCAAGTCACTGAGCTGCTAAATGATTAACGCTCATTTCACGACACTTTCGCGGATATGGCTCCAATTATCGTAGAGGCCCCGATGTATCGGGGCCCTCCCCCCGGTCCCTGGGCGAACACATCGGTTCGCCCCTACGGGTTGTTGCGATTCGGTCTGAGTATCTACATCTTGTTTATACATTTCCGCCCCGCCCTGAGATCCTTCGCTTCGCTCCAGGATGACAGATGAACACCTGTCAATGCTGTCATTCTGGAGTCCCGAAGACCGGGACGAAGAATCTCAGAGTGGGGGTATAATTTGATGACTAAACCGCTGTCTCCCAATGAATCGGTACGAAGGAATCATTCATGCTCATTATCGTGAGCAACACGAAGTGTGAAGAGAGTTTATAAACCTCTCGCCCCTTTGGGGAGAGAATTAAAGAGAGGGGGGGGTATTTATCTAAACTTTACCATTCCACTGGCCAGGAGAAAAAAGAGAGGGATACTACTCAAACCCCATTCCCTTTTCCTTCAAACTAACGAACTCTTGCCGGCCGATGACCATGTGATCAAGCACATCTATGCCCAGTAGCTTGCCCGCGGCCACCATTTCCCTGGTAACCTTTATGTCATCCTGACTGGGGGAAGGGTCTCCTGAGGGGTGGTTATGCACCACAACTAATGCGGGGCTGTTCTCCCGGATTGCCAGTTTGAAGACCTCCGCAACGCGGATGGCTGCTGTATTGATGGTCCCGGTGCAAATAGGCTGGATCTTTATGACCTGGTTGCGGTTGTTGAGGAGAACTACTCGCAGTTCCTCTTGCTCCATGAAGCCCATCTCATTCTTGACGAGTTTGAACACATCATCGGGGCATTTCACCACATCCCGCACGGGAAGCTTGAGGGAGCCGAGGTTCTTCCCCAGTTGGAGTGCAGCCTGAACCTGGCAGGCTTTGGCAGGGCCAATGCCTGTTACATCGCAAAGCTCGCCGAAGCTGGCATTCACCAGTCCGCCAAGGCCGCCGAACTTGGCCAGCATACGCGTAGCCAGCGCCAATACTGAATCCGATGCTGAGCCGGTGCGGAGGATGATGGCTAACAGCTCAGCATTAGACAGGTTAGAGGCCCCGTGAGTTTGCAGCTTCTCACGGGGCCTTTCTTCCGGCGACATGTCCCGAATCAGGGGTTGGTATTCGATTTTGGAGGGGCTCATGGTTGCCCCCTTGTATTATTTAACCTCGGCTTTGGCTCCTGCCGCCTCAATCTTTTGTTTCAAGCTGGCCGCCTCATCCTTGTTAACAGCCTCTTTTACTACCTTGGGGGCTGCCTCTACCAGGTCCTTAGCTTCCTTAAGGCCCAGACCGGTTATTTCCCGGATGACCTTAATAACGTTTATTTTGTTAGGGCCTATCTCTTTAAGTGTTACTGAAAATTCAGTTTGCTCTTCGGCTGCAGGAGCTGCTGCAAGACCACCGGCTGCGGCTCCGGGCGCTGCTGCTGCTACGGGCGCTGCCGCTGTAACCCCGAACTCTGTCTCCAGAGCTTTAACCAGCTCGGCTAATTCGATAACTGTCATACCCTTGATTGCTGCTATAAGTTCATCTTTTGTCATTTAAGACCTCCCTTTATTGTCGTTTTATTCGTATTAGTGTTTTACCTGATGTAAAAACATCGAAAGGCTGTATAACAGCGCCATTATTACTGGGGCGCAGCTTCCATCTGCTTGGCGCGTGCCTGTAGCACACCCACCAATCCCCTCATAGGCGCCGCAAGCACTCCCACGATACCATAGAGAGGAGCTTTTATCTGTCCTACGACCATTCCGATGAGGACTTCCTTAGATGGTAACAAAGCCAGGCTTTGTACTTCAGCCGGAGTGAGCACCTTTTGAGCCAGGAAACCACCTTTAATCTGCAGCGGACTCCGCGTTGACCTTATATAGTTCACCAGCGCTTTGGCAGTAGCAGCTTCGTCCTTTAACCCGAAGGCTATAGCCGTCGGTCCCTTTAGTAATTTCTCCAGCCCGGCCTTTCCTTCTTTAGTCGCTGCCAGCTTTGTAAGTGTGTTCTTAACTACGTGGAATACCACCCCTGCCTCACGTAACTGCTTGCGCAAGTTGGTCATCTCAGCAGCGCTAAGCCCCCGGTAATCAGCGGCTATCATTACCTTGCTTTTGGACAAGTCCCCCTGAATTTTTTCAATTATTTTCGCCTTGTCCTCTTTTTTCATCTTACCTCCTGAAATAAAAAATCCTTGCCTTAGTGGCAAGGATATAAATTCCGCTATCGACCAAGCGGTAAAATGGAACATCCCTTGCCTCGGCAGGTCTGATTAAGCCCTCCGATAAGTCTCTCCGCGCACGGAGTCCGCATAGCGGACACGACAAGGCTCCGAAGGGCGCCTGCTATCTATGGCACAGACATATTAACAGAATACAAGGGTGTTGTCTAGTGCGTTATGTGTGGAAAGGGGTACGGAGGGGGAAGGAGCATCAAAGAGATGGATAAACAAAGTGGCATAGAAATAACATAGACAAACGGTAAACTAATTAAAGAAGATATCCGCTTGTGTAGCCCCATAATAAACGAATGTGGACTTCTGTTTCCCCGAGACGGTAGAATGTTCGTTTGCATTGGGGGCTAGCTGTGGGAAAATATTCCATCGGTCAGTGCTTCCGCACCTCGGCCAAAGCCAGCCCAACTGGCAGGACGCCTGAATTCAGCTGAATTGCCAGTATCATTGTGTCTCGCTCCGTTTTGACGAGGCCAGGAAGATTAAGCTTGCCGTCAGTGGTGACCGATATGACGACTGGTGCGGATATAAGTTTTTCGTCAAGGAAGATTCCTATGGGCCGATTAAGGGCTCGCTCGCTAATCTCGGCATATAGCTTCCGACCCTCATCGTTGAACTCAACGTCCAAGTCGACCCCAGAAACGGTACCCGCGGAAACTTTTGTGTTGGGCTTCAGATAGTCTCCAGTTAGGTGGTGTTTATTGCGCGATAGTTAAGTCGTCAAAGTAGCTGGCATGACCAACCGCACCTCGACCGCTATGAGTGCTGATCATGTTAATGCCCTTGCTGAGCCACTTTGTGCCGTCTTGGCCTATCGTCGAAATCCCGAACCCGACCTGCACATCATCCAGGAATACGTCGACTGTTTCTTGAGCAGGATCGAGGACGAGCCGAACCTTAGTCCAGCTTTTGCTGTAGCGTCCGAGTACCCAACCATCTCTGCTGAATCCTACTGCCGAACTACCTCCACCATGCCCGGCAGGTGTATTAAGGAACCAAGTATTTGTTTCGTTGATTCTGATGGAGACGGTATTGGTCATGTTGTCGCCGCCAACAGCATGGCCGAAGGCGAATGAGTTATTGGTGTTGCTATCTGTTGCGGGAAACATCCACAAGTTTACCTCTAGCCTACCGACGAGATTGCCTGGCAAGGGCTTGTCCCGGTACTCATCGCCGCTTACGCGGATTCCGTTCTTTCCCGCTTTCTTGACGGAGGAAGACGCTGTGACGGTAGCGCAAGCGGGAGGCGTATGACAAAGGGTCCAGCCGGGGACAACCTGGCCGTCAGTGAGTCCCTCGCCGTCTTCCCTGAAGATTACGAAGGGGCCCGACGGCTGGACCGACGCAGTTGACACTGGCGTTCCGAAAACCTGGACGCGATGGTTGAGCTCATCTGCTACGTAGATGGTGCCCTTGTCTCCGACTGCCATAGCAGATGCAACAAACCACCCATTGCCAGATCCCTGGCCGTTACCGAACCATGTAAGGAATCTGCCTGTCGGGTCGTATTTTTGAATAAGGTAAGTGCCATTGTCTGAAACATAAACACTACCTGAGTCATCAACGGCAATGTAGTTTGGTCGTTCAAAGAACGTACCGACCTTTGGGCTTTGGAAATATGCTTCTGCGCTTTCAAATTGTTTTTCTATGTCTTTGGGGAAAGGGGTTCCCCACTTTAGCAGGAACTTGCCGGACGAATCGAACTTCTGAATGCGATGATTTCTCTTGTCGCCAACATAAATGTTCCCCATGCTGTCCGCTGCAATACCCGCGGGGGTATCGAACTGCCCATCTCCTGAACCTTTGGACCCCCACTTCAACAGGAATTTGCCGGACGAATCGAACTTCTGAATGCGGTTGCTGTAATCAGCAACATATATATTCCCAAATTTATCTGTTGTTATACCTGTGGGTTCGACGAACTGGCCATCTCCGGAGCCGTTGGAACCCCACTTGAGCAGGAACTTACCGGATGAATCGAATTTCTGGATTCGGTAATTCGGGTTAGTCCTATTGTAGT
>JACVQG010000073.1 GCA_015661045.1 Dehalococcoidia bacterium
CACACCCAGACGGAAGGCTAACCGGGGCGACAGGTCCCGGCCAATTGCAGTTTGACCTAAAAGGACTATTGCAGGAGCAACCTGTTTAACCAGCCGTTCCGCAACCCCGGCAAAAGCATCAGATACATAATTAGCCAGGTTGGCATCATCTACCGTAAAGACCTTGTCAGCGCCGAAAGCTATCGCCTCAGCCGCCAGTCCTTTCACACCGTTACCAACCAATGCAGCAGACACAGATTGATTTAATTCCTTAGCCAGCTTATGAGCTGCACCCAGCAACTCCAGGGAAATACCAGTCAATTTATTATCTGCTGTCTCCAGGAAAACCATTACGCCCTGAGCATCCGCCATTTAAATATACCTCCTGAAATCATTAAAAGTTTGTATTATGAATAATGCGCCCCAACAATAAATCCCAAACACCAAATCCTAACCCGGACAAGCCGGAACCAATAAGTAGAGACACGGCATGCCGTGTCTCTACTGGGGACACGGAGTTCACAGAGAAAATTAATAATCTCAACGCACTTCGCGTTCTCTGCGGTGAAAAAAGTGTTGCCATTTTTGCGCACAACATTATTTTAAGGGACTAAATTTTGTCTCCAGACGTCTCGGGACTCTCGGAACGGAGAGCCTGTCGTTTGTTTTCTTTTCCGTTTTTACCTTTGGTAATTCGTGCTTCGGATTTTATTCTATATAACTTTAACCTGCCGTAATCGCAATGCCAGTTTCTCCGCTGCCTCAGCGGGAGTTTCGCCTGCCACAATCTCACATTTGGCTTCCTTAACCGGCTGGAACAGTTTAAGTAGCTGAGTACGACGGCCCGCAACCCCTATCCTGGAGGCATCTGCGCCGATATCCTGCGGTTTCCATACAGTAGGTTGTTTTTTAGCAGCCGCCATGATGCCCTTGAGGGTAGCATATCTTGGTTCACCCAGCTCATTGGACACGGTTATAACGGCGGGCAACGAGACCTCGAGTACCTCGAAACCGTCGGCTACAACCCGCTCTACCGTGGCTTTCCCATCGGCAGCATCAACCTTTTTAGCAACGGTAATACAGGGTAAACCCAACAGTTCCGCAACGCCTGACCCTACTTGGCCCGCGTCCCAGTCAGCGGCCTGCCGTCCAAAAAAGATAATATCGAACTGTCCTATCTTCTTGATTGCCAACGAGAGGGCATAGGCTGTGGACCAGCTATCGCCACCCTCAAAGGCTGCATCCTCCAGTAGAAATAGCTCATCAGCGCCCATAGACAGGGGCTTTTTCACTACATCTCGTTGGAGATTGTTCCCCATACTGATAACGCTAACTTTACCACCTTTAGCATCCTTGACACGCAGAGCACCTTCTACAGCTTGCAAATCAAACGGGCTAATAACAGGGGGTATATTGGGAGGAACAATCATTTTATTCGCCGTAGTGTCCACCTTAAAACTGGTGGGTGGCGCCTCAGGGTCCGGGACCTGCTTAACGCAGACAATAATATTCACGGTGCTATCCTCCTTATAAAATCGCCTGATGAGGCCAAGTGAAATTTATCACCCAGTGGCTGTGTTGTCAATACAGTAAACCGTCGGTACGACTTAAAATTGAATTACCGATTTTTGATTCTCGCTTCAAAATAAATTTAGGGCTGTTAGCAAATTTACATTGACACATCACAGCAGGTATCGTATAATTCCATCCGTAGAGAAAGAAAGAAAATGCCAAAAAGAGTTTATCAACCTAAAAAGCTCCATAGGGTGCGACTGCATGGTTTTCGGGCTCGCCGAAGCACTAAAGGCGGAAAACTGGTATTAAAGCGGCGATTCATGAAAGGCCGTTGGCGGCTAACAGTATAGGTATTTTTCGGCTAACCAGGCTTTTCGGATTATTTTAAGTGAAGCGATGGCAACGGCTGAAGGATAAAAGACGCTTCCAGGATATTTTCAACCGGGGCCAAACATGGTCCGGGAAGCTGGTTATTTTAAAATCGTTGCCGAATGGCCTGGAACATAACAGGTTCGGTTTCGCCGTAGGTAAACGCCTGGGGAAAGCAGTTTTACGCAATCGGATAAAAAGAAGACTGAGAGAATGCGTGCTTCAAATCCCATTGCGGAATGGCTGGGATTTAGTTTTCGTGGCGCGGCAGAGTGTGACTACCGTAAAATACGATACACTTAAATGCTATATGAGGGAGTTGGTCAGTAAAGCCCGGTTGTTGGGAGACGAAGAATGAAATTGGTTGCCCTTGCATTAGTCAGGTTATATCAGCTAACTCTGTCCCCGATAATACTTTCTTCTTGCCGCTTCACCCCCAGTTGTTCCAACTATACATACCAGGCAATAGAGAAACTTGGTCTCTGGCGCGGAGGATGGCTGGCTGCAAAAAGACTGGGCAGATGTCACCCGTGGAGACCCGGAGGATTTGACCCGGTGCCTTAGTGTCCTTTTGACTTCAATGGCCGCCTTGCCATCTCCCGGGAAAATATCTGGTGTACTGAATTGACGCCTTTCAATTCCGGCCTGAGCTTGAGATAGCAAGCTACCTGGAATTAACTAGATTAAAGAGTGATTTTGACAAACTGCAAAAAAAGAATACTATACAGCCTGGTATTTTTTACCCTGGCCTTATTTTCATTAGCCGGATGCGCCAGCGCTCCCACCAGGGGTGGAAGCGGTCCAGAGGTTGCTAATGGCGTTATTTATATAAACTCCTCCGAAGGCCACGTTTTCGCTCTTACCCCCCAGAACCGAAAGGATAAAGCAACTTTCCCCGCCACCGGTGAATGGGTTTTTCCCTCCGTAGAAGGCCGTTTGGGCTTTATGTATGGCCCCCCGGTTATAGACGGCGCCAATTTGTACTTCGGCACTTTCGATGGGAAGGTATATGCCCTGGATGCGTCAACCGGACAGAAGTTATGGGATGCTACTTTCAGTAAACAGGAGGGTATAGCCGGGAGTCCAGCCGTTAACAAGCAATCATTGTTTGTAGCAGCAGGTAGGAACGTCTATGCGTTGGATAAGCTGACAGGTAAAAAACTCTGGCCGAATCCATTCCAGGCAGAAGACAGAATCTGGTCAAACATCGTTCTAAGCGGTGATACACTATATTTCGGCTCCATGGACCACCGGGTATATGCTGTAAATATTGGCACAGGTCAGTTGCGGTGGCCGCCTTTTGAAACCCAGGGAGCCATAGCGTCAACCCCCCTGATTGTGGGCGATACCCTGTTTATTGGTTCCTTCGACAAGGGCTTTTATGCTATTGACACCGCTACCGGTAAACCCCGCTGGCCTGCCCCTTTCCAGGGCGAAAGTTGGTTCTGGGAACGCGCTATCGAGTATAAAGGCCGTATTTATGTGGGTAACATGGATGGCAAAGTTTATGCCCTCGATGCTAAGAGTGGTAAAACAGTATGGTCTAGCCCCTTCGAAGCGCCTTCAGCCATTCGTTCCGCTCCGGTTGTAGTAGATGGGGTATTAATTATCGCCTCCACTAACGGCCAAATATATGGGCTGGATGCCGAGACGGGCAAGATGCAATGGCCAGTGCAGTATACAGTGGGCGGTGAAGTAGTTGCCGACATGGCAGTAGCGGACAATATGGTTTATGTTCATGCACAGGACAATGTTCTTTACGGACTCGAAGCAGCCACCGGGAGACCTCTCCTGACCTTTCCTGTGAAGTATACGCCGAAGAAATGAGGGTGATGTTGTGTCTGGACTGACTGAACTGTGGAATATGCTATTCATCAAACCGATGTTGAATAGCTTGATCGTTCTTTACGAATATGTATTCCATAATTTCGGACTGGCTATTGTCGTATTTACTCTACTTGTCAGGTTGGCGATGACACCCCTCACCCTCAAGCAAATCCATGCCTCCAAAGCCATGACGATTATCCAGCCAAAACTTCAAGAGCTGCAAAAGAAATTTGGCAAGGACCGGCAAAAGCTATCTGAAGAGACCATGAAACTCTACAAAGCGCATGGGGTCAACCCATTAGGCTGCCTGGGGCCAATGATAATCCAGATGCCAATCTGGATTGCCCTGTATACCGTTATCCTTAAAGGTCTGGCGGTTACACCGGAGGACCTGCTCAGTCTTTCCCAGTACCTCTACGATTGGCCCATAGTCCACAGATTAATACCCTTAAAAGAAAATTTCCTGTGGCTAAATCTGGGGCAACCCGACCCAATTTATCTGTTGCCCATTCTGGTCGGCGGAAGTATGTGGGTTCAGCAAAAGATGACTATGATGCCAGGCGGCGACCCCAAACAAGCATCTATGAACAAGATGATGTTGTGGATGATGCCCATTATGTTTGGTGTGTTTACCCTGCAATTCGCCAGCGGGCTGGCCATATTCTGGGTAGTTTCCAACTCCGTAGGCATAGCCACTCAGTATTTCGTTACTGGATGGGGCGGCCTGCTACCTTCAACTACAACAGCCGTGGTAGCCAAAGCGCCACCCCCTGCTGAGACAAGAAAGAGGATAGAAAATGGAGAACCAAGAGAACCAGGAGAGACAAGAAAGCCAGGAATTCAGCGCGAAGACAGTGGACGAAGCAATAAAACTAGCGCTGGAGAAACTCAACGTAAAAAAAGAAGAACTGGAGATAACCGTACTCAAAAAAGGTAAATCCGGTATCCTGGGTCTTGGAGCCGAGGTAGCCAGAATTTCAGTCAAGAGAATATCACCACCTCCCCAGGAAGAGATTTCACAGGCAGCAGAGGATATTTTATCAAACCTATTAGAAGCTATGGGTGTCTCAGCGACAGTCCATCTCGTAGAACCCCCGGCACCCGGTTTAACTCCGGACTCCAGGGTAATAGCCCTGGATATTAAAGGCGCTGATCTGGGTGTTTTGATAGGCCGCCGCGGCCAGACGTTAATGTCCCTTCAATACATAGTAAACCTCATGGTCAGCCACAAAACCAAAAGCCGGGTCCCTATCATGGTAGATGTAGAGAGCTATAAAAAGCGCCGCTATGAAACACTCCAATCACTGGCGCTCCGCCTGGCTGAACAGGTAAAAAATTCAGGGCAGGCAGTGACACTGGAGCCAATGCCAGCCAATGAACGGCGTATCATCCACCTGTCCCTCAGCAATCAAACAGATGTGGTTACCGAGAGTATCGGGGCTGGCGAGGCCCGAAAAGTTGTGATCACGCCCAAAGGTAACGAAACTCGCCCCAGGTACTCCCGACCGGCGGGTGACCGAAAACCACAAGCAGAACCACGGGAAGAATAAGGAGGATAAGATGGCTTACAGCCGCATAATCCTTGAAAAATCTGAGGGTGTTGCCAGAATTGTTTTGAACCGGCCGGATGCCTTGAACTCCCTCGATATGGAGTCATTAAAAGAATTAGATGCCGCTTTAACTGAAATAGAGGCTGACAACTCTTTAAGAGCAATTATTATTACCGGTAAAGGCAAGGCTTTTTGCGCCGGCGCCGATTTAAAACAGATTGGGGAATTCACAAAATCCCCCCAAAAGATGTTAACCTTCTTACGGGTAATCCATGGCGTCTATAACCATATAGATAACTCCCCAAAGCCAGTCATCGCAGCCATCAACGGAATGGCGCTGGCCGGTGGACTGGAACTCAGCCTGGCCTGTGATCTGGCCATTGCCGCCGATAACGCCCGTATAGGCGACCAACATGCCAACTTCGGCCTGGTAGCCGGCGCCGGTGGCAGTCAGCGGCTACCGCGCATTATCGGCGCACGAAAGGCCAAAGAGCTCTTATTTACCGGTGACTGGATTACCGCTACCGAGGCGGAACGCATAGGTCTGGTGAATAAGGTTGTTCCCGCAGACAAGCTGGAGGTTGAGGCTATGGCCCTGGCCAAAAAGATAGCCAACCAGAGCCCGATGGCAACAAAGACCGTTAAAGCACTGGTCAACCGCGGTCTGCAAATGGAACTCCCCGATGCCCTGGAGTTGGAGATGCACATGGGGGTCATCCATACCACCTCGGAAGATATGGCCGAGGGGCTGAAGGCCTTTGAGGAGAAGCGGAAACCCAACTTCCCCGGCAGGTAATTTACAAGAGGCAAGAAAAAAGAGGCCGGAGGCCGCTAGTACCATGTAACGCTTATTCTATATATTGGTAGATAGGCATATACATATATTGGTAGCATAGGCGTCCCCGCCTGTGCGATAGCGAAAATATCGTGTTACAGTATACTAGAACCCTTCTCTTACCAGGAGTAGGGGAATTAAGGTAAGAGTGATCAGGGGTTGGCAATTTCCACCTTTAACCTAACTCGAATGTCAGATAGGCCCGCCCAAAGTTACGGCGGGCCTTTTTTCATATCTACAGGGAGTCACAGCATATGACATTCAAAGCAAGAAAGCTGGTATAATAGCACTGTTAGCGAGCAATGCTAAATCCCGGGAGTGTCCGTATCGGGCAAGAAGGAGATAGATGAGCATCGAAGTTGGTTTGTTGGGCATAGGTAACATCGGGACCGGCGTGGCGGAGTGGCTGAGAGACTACGGCAAATCCCACGGTCTTCATCTCAAGACGGTTGCCGAAGCCGATCCGGTGAAACTCAAAAACTCGCACCTGCCGAACGTTCACCTTACCGGCGATGCTTATGAGATAATCAAGGACCCCGCGGTGCAAATAGTGATAGAGCTCATCGGCGGTGAAAATCCGGCCCGCCAGTTCATCCTGGATGCTATAGACAACGGGAAAGCCGTTGTAACTGCCAACAAATTCACCATCTCCAAATTCAGCAAGCAGATATTCGAAGCCGCACGGAAAAAGGGCGTCGATGTCCGTTTCGAAGCCTCTGTCG
>JACVQG010000074.1 GCA_015661045.1 Dehalococcoidia bacterium
AGAATACTAACGTTCAAGCAGTCAAGAGAATGTTGGATGAGATTGCTGGGCTTACAGCGCTCGCCTTTGATGAAGATGAAATCGGCTCCGGCTTTAGGGGGCGTCCTAGCTTTCGGGATCTGGGGGCCTTCATCTTTCAGCCTCAAAACATCGTGGCAAATCCCGATGTGCTCTTCTTCAAAACTGACTCTTACGAGCACCGTGAAAAACTAAAGACCATCTTTCCCTATATTCTCAATGCCCTAACTGCGGAAGAGATGGCGAAACGCCATGAATTGGCTGATCTAAAGAAAGAACTCCGGAGAAAAGAAAATGAACTTGCAACTGTCCGTCAGGTTTCCGAGAGATGGATGGCGGAGATAAAGGCTAAGACCTCTGAAGCCAAGGAATTGGGGTTAATACAAAAGAATATTAGGCCGGAGGCATCCAAGGAAGACCTAGTCGAGTTACTCACAGACGTCGTTCGTTCCTCTGCCGACCATGTTCGCGTGACAACGGAAACTGTGAGTGAAGCTGTCGAAGAACTCGTGGGTCTGCAAAATGAGGAGTCAGCGACATCAATGGAACTGTCACGCCTGAAGAAGCGCTTCTCCGAGATGTCGGCACTCCGAGAAAGCACTGTGCAATACAAGGATGCACTGCATGTCCAAAGAGATAGGCTCAAAGTATCCGAGTGGATGCGTCAGTTGCACGTCAGAGACCACAACTGTCCCTTATGCGGTAATTCTCTGGCCGAAGCCTCCGACAAACTACACGCCCTTGAAAAGTCGCTCAAGGAGATAGAGGACGAGGCAGGCCAATTTGAGGCTATACCAGCTGCTTTTGACCGTGAGTTCGAGCGCGTCAGGTCTGAAATCCGAACTAATGCGGAGAAACTTCGCGGAATCCAAATCCGCCGCGGAGCACTCGAAGGTCGGTCTGAAGAAGCACGTCTACGTCAGTACGACTCTCTCAAAGTGTCACGTTTCATTGGCAATTTGGAACAGTCATTGCAGACGTACACTCGCATAGGGGAAGATGGTGAACTCGATAATGAGGTCCGTGAACTTCGAGATCGTGTCAATGCTCTTTCAAATGAAATCTCTGAGGAACAAATCGTAGCTAGGACAAAGCGTGCTTTGAACGCGGTTTGCTCTAACGCAGAGAAATTGCTTCCCCTTCTGGACGTGGAGCGGCCCAACGATCAGATCTCCATTTCCATTGAAGATCTCACCATTAAAGTTGGGAGCGTCCGCCGCGAAGACTATCTTTGGGAAATAGGCAGTGGATCGAATTGGCTGTCGTACCACGTGGCAGTCACACTTGGGCTGCAGCAGTTTTTCTTGAATCTGCCCCACAGCCCGGTACCGAGCTTCGCCGCATTTGATCAACCTAGTCAGGTTTACTTTCCAAAGCGACTGGCCGTCAGGGAAGAAGAGGCAGACCTGGATCCAAAATTAAAGGACGACGAGGACATTGAAGCGGTGCGGAAACTGTTCGCGGTTTTTGCGTTCGTGGTACAAGCAAGCAATGGCAACTTGCAGATCATCGTATTGGACCATGCTTCGGACAATGTATGGGGGCATATCCAGGGTGTCCACCGCGTTGAAGAGTGGCGCAATGGCAACAAGCTGGTGCCAGTGCGTTGGCTGCTGCAACCGTAAGAGGCAAACGTCCACTTCGTCAGAGAAAACGAATCATTTCGGTCAACGTCTAAGTCAATATACTGTTATATTTCGTGCAACCGTTCCCCAGGCAACGTTTCTGACTTTTATTTAGTTACGGCGCAGCAGCCTAAAGTCTGGGGCATAGATATAAATAACCATACCCCCGGGTACAACCCGCTGATTATGGCCCCAACTGAGCGATTGACAAAAGCCTCCCAAAGTTGTCTAATATAGCACCTGTCTACACTACTTTAAAATAATTAAAGGAGGCATGTCTTGATTATTGATGCACATCATCACTGGGTGCCACGGGAGTTCGTGGAGAATGTGGAGAAATATCTGCGCCCCAACGAGAAGGTTGTCTGGCAAAAAGGTGTGGCCAATATCTACCGGGATGGTTTTCAGGTATGCACCCGCAACCCGGAGCATAGCGACATCGAAGCACAGATACGGGATATGGATAAGGCGGGGGTTGATATGGCTGTCCTTTCCGTGGCGGTGTGGCAGGACTGGACAACTATGAAGACTGCTCCCTTTATCAACGACCAGATGGCCGAGGTTCAGGCCAAATACCCCAAACGATTTGTGGGCCTGGCCCACGTGCCTCCGTTCGAAAAAGGCGCTCCCAAAGAGCTGGAACGAGCTATTAAAAAACTGGGGTTACGGGGGGCATGTATTACCACCCATTGCCAGGGTAAATATCCGGGAGATGACGCCTACCGGCCATTATATGAGAAGGCTGCCGAGCTGGATGTGCCCATCGTTGTCCATGCCGCCCCCGCCATGAAGGGACACGAGTTTCTAACTGAGGATAAGGTAACAGGAAAGTTCGTTCGTACATTTGGAAGGGCGATAGACCATACCCTCGCAGTGATAAGGCTGGTTGGCAGCGGTATATTAAAGGACTTCCCCACCCTTAAATTTGTCCACGGGCACATCGGCGGCACCTGGTTTATCCTTTCTGACCGCTTTCTTAATCCATCTCACCCTCTATGGAGTAGCCCGGAAGACCCCCAAAATTTTATCAACCAGATGTATTTTGATACCGCCCCCGCAGGTTGGAAACAGCCCCACATGGACTGCGCTGCGGCTACTATTGGCGCCGACCACCTGCTTTTTGGCGCTGATTTCCCTTCCACTAATCCCGAATCCATGAAGGTAAACAAAGGTCTCGTCGAGGGACTAAAGCTGCCGCAAAAAGAGAAAAACAAAATCCTGGGCGGAAATGCAGTAAAGCTCTTCAAAATAAAGGTGTGAGGGGCAGAGACAGAGACGGAGACATTTTAAGCCCTTAAGTCTGAAATTATGTAATAATGGAAAATTTTTTAAGTCAAAGCTCAAAGCTTAAAAGCCAAAACCATAGTTCAAAAGTCAAAACTAAAGATATTTACCTGAAAGATATTAACGTATTATGAATTGACAACTAATACAAACGCATTAAATTTAGATGCATGACGATTGAAAAAGTGTACCCCGTCATTGCGAGTGAAACGAAGCAATCTGATCACCTTGAGGCTGATTACTAATGCAAAAGCGGAGATTGCTTCGTCGCTCCACTTCTCGCAATGACGAATTATGCAGCACTAATATTTACATCGGTATTAGTAACTGAGAACCTTCAGACAAGCTTTAGGTTTTAAGCTATGGTTTTGAGATTTAACTTTTTATTTTTGAGTTATACAGATGGATCGGGATTGGTTCCGGCTTGTCCAAATTGGGAGAAAGGAATATAGATAGCATAATGGTAGAAAGAATAAAAGAAAGGGGCAGGGAGCGGGAACCCGAAGAAACCCTCTACGATTTTAACTACCGTTTCCGGCAGGACTATCTGCGCAAGCGACGTGAGGGAGAGATAGTTTTAAGAGGACGGGACAGGAGCTGGCAAGAGAGCCGGCAGGGGCTTCATAAATGGTTCTGTAACGTCAAGTTCTGGGATCAGCAGGCTGTCCCCTATTGGTCTATGTTCATTATCCGGATAAAGAACCACTCCGGCAAGCATGTACACCAGGGCGGTCTGGGGTTATACGTCTTAGAGGGCAAGGGTTATACCGTGGTGGACGGCGTTAGATACGACTGGGAGAAAGACGATGTGATTATCCTACCCGTCAAACCCGAAGGCTGTGAGCACCAGCATTTCAACGCCGACCCGAATGGCCCCCCTGTCGAATGGATAGCCTTCATCTTTAACCCGTTCTCCGAGGCCATGGGACACCCCCTGGAGCAGAAGGAAGATGCGCCGGAATGGAAAGGAAGCACAGTTCCGACACGCCATGTGACTTGAAATCCAGAATATTGGCCTTAATCGTGTCTTCCGTATTTTAAAGTAATTATTAAGGAGGCTAACTATGTCCGCACCGGAGAAGCAATTACAAGACATCGTTGCGCAAAAATCCCCTTACGAGGAATGGCAAAAGACCGAAGGGATCCCTATTATCCGGGGACACAGCATAGATGACCTGAAAACCGCACAGCTTGGCCCCTGGGCCAGAAACGGCGGCCGCGGCGCTTTTGTTAATTTCGAGGGTACGGAGCTATCGGCGGATGCCTATATTTGCGAGATACCTCCCGGTGGCAGCCTTAACCCTGAACGGCACATGTTCGAAGAGCTTATTTTCGTCCTCCAGGGCAGGGGCGCTACCACTATCTGGACGAAGGATGACCGGAAACAGACCTTTGAATGGGGCGAGGGCAGCCTGTTCAGCCCTCCCCTCAATGTGTGGCACCAGATATTCAACGGCCAGGGTAATAAACCGGTGCGTTACATCTCTATAACCAACGCCCCGCTGCTTATTAACCTGTTTCATAACATGGACTTTATTTTTAACTGTGACTACGGCTTCACGGATAGGTATTCCGGTGAGGATGGCTATTTCAGCGGCAAGGGGAAGAACTATGCAGAACGCATCTGGGAGAGCAATTTTATAGCCAATGTCTATGACTTTAAACTCCAGGAGTGGAAGCAGCGCGGCCCGGGCGCTAATGTTATGTTCGAAATGGCCAACAACACGACCGCTGCCCACGTCTCCGAGTTCCCTGTTAGCTCGTATAAAAAGGCCCACCGACACGCCTCCACAGCCCACCTGATAATCCTCGGCGGGCAGGGCTATTCCCTTCTCTGGCCGGATAACGGGGAATGGGAGCGTGTGGACTGGCATAAAGGCAGTATGTTCAATAACGGCCATGACCGATGGTTCCACCAGCACTTCAACACCGGACGTGAACCCGCCCGCTATCTAGCCTTACACTGGCAGAGCCGTAAATTCGGCACCCTCAGCTTTAGTTGCTCGCGGCGGCCCCTGGGATGGATTAGCGTTAAACAGGGCGGCGCACAAATAGAGTATGAGGACGAGGACCCTCGAATAAGGGAGTTGTTTGCCAGGGAATTGACCAAAGTCGGGCTAAAGCCCCAGATGCCAGAGATTAAAACATAGCGCTTATTAAATAATATCGACAAAAATTTGTAGATATTTTTTAAAGAATGGGCAGTTCGCGAAATATCTTAAAATCCCTCTCAGTCTCCCTTTACCAAAGGGAGAGGATATAATTCCCCATTTTTTCAAAGGTGGAGCGGTGGTTTTTCAAGCTACATGGGGCATCTGCGTCGGAGTGGATGGGCCTTTCCAATCAGGGGAATCCTCCTTTTGCTCAATGTCGCAGCCTGTAGCATCACGGAATGGGTCGTAGATAAAGGCAAGCCACTCCGAGGGTTTATTGGGGTCGGTGTTAAAATGCTGATGTTCGCATCCCTCAGGTTTAACGGGTAAAAGAATAAGGTCGTCTTTTTGCCAATCGAACCTGACCCCATCAACGGTTGTATAGCCCTGGCCTTCCAGAACAAACAGGCCCAGACCCCCCTGATGTTTGTGTTTGCCCGAGTGCCGGATTATACGATTAATGAAGATGAACCAGCCCGGTGTGCCCACCTGGTTCCATACTTTAGGATAAAGGTAGAATTTGAGCAAAGCCTGGCGGCTTTGCTCCCATGCAATATCTTTGCCCTTAAGGATTATCTTCCCATTCTGCATATTCTTGGCTTTGGCCTTGTGCCAGGCAAAAAGATACTCGTAGATTAGTTCTTGTGGTTCGGGTTCCGGTGCCCTTTGAGCAACTTTCTCTACCAATTATTTCTCCTTTAACATATAGTCTATAAGTTCAATTTTGGCCCATCCTGTTCCGGGTTTATGCGCCGAAATGGACGGGCCTGAAAATTTCCCCCATTATACGACATCCTTTTAACAGTTCCAAGTGAATTATGATAATATACTATATTAAGAGGCTGATATGGATTTTCTGGGCATGGGGACCTTGGAAATATTGGTGGTGCTACTCATCGCTATGGCGGTTTTTGGCCCGGAGCGTATGGTGGATATTGCCCGCAAGTTGGGCAGGTTCGTTCGGAATATAACCAGAGTTGGCTCAGAGCTTACTAAAACCCTTTCCGAAGAGAACCTCCCTAAAGAAGAAAAAAAGATGGTTCAAGACATCAAAAAGATAGGCACCGAATTCCGGCAGTCTGTAACCGATGCAATTCAACCCATCGGGGAAGCCAGCAAACAGGTTAAACAAGTTCTTTCGGACGCTGCCCCGGTGTCCGTAAACGCTGATAGCAATTTGGCTCCATCGAAGGCCGACTTTACCACCGTGCCACAGAATAAACCTGTGCCACCAACTTCAAAGGAATCTACAGAAAGTAAACAATAGTGAGCGAAGAAAAAAAATTCACCCTCACAGAACACATACGGGAATTAAGACGCCGGGTAATGCGCTCCGCTATCGTTTTTGCAGTTACTACCGGGCTCAGTTTTACCTTTACTCAATACATCTTCAATGCTATGCTCCGCTCCAAGCCTGCTGAAATCCCTCTTATATATACTGAGCTGGCGGAAAATGTTGGTGTATACATCAAGGTAGCCCTGATGAGTGGTTTTGTCATAGCATTGCCTTATATGATCGTCGAGTTAATCCTGTTTATCGCCCCCGGCCTTCGTCCGAAAGAAAGAAAATTCATGTTCGCTTTTGTGCCCTCTGCATTATGCCTTTTTGCAGCCGGGGCCGCCTTCGGCTATTTCGTCTTGCTGCCCCCGGCCATAAACTTCCTGTTCACTTTTGGGACAGAAATTGCT
>JACVQG010000075.1 GCA_015661045.1 Dehalococcoidia bacterium
AACTGTTTTACATCTTCCAGTTTGGGACCAGTTCCGCCCTTAACCCGGAAACCAGTAGCCACCAGGGTGATGCTGACCTCGTTATCCTTGCGGGGGTCGAAAACCACACCAAAGATAATATTGGCCATCGGGTCAACTGCTTTGGCGATAATGGCTGCGGCTTCGTTAACCTCATTCAGTGTCAGGTTGCTGCTGCCGCAAACATTATATAGAACTCCGCGAGCTCCCTCTATGGAGACATCCAGTAAAGGGCTAGCCAGAGCGGCTTTAGCGGCGTCTGTGGCCCGATTGGTGCCTGTACCTTTACCTATGGATAACCAGGCTGGGCCAGCGCCTTTCATTACCGACCGGATATCAGCGAAGTCCAGGTTAATCAGGCCGGGCATAGTGATAACTGAGGCTATGGACTCTACTGCCTGTCGCAAAATGTCATCGGCCATCTTGAAAGCGCTATCCACGACTGTCTTGGAATCACAGAGTTGCAGGAGACGGTCGTTAGGGATAGCTATAAGGGTATCCACATGTGGTTGTAGTTTAGCTATACCATCTTCAGCTTGCATCCGGCGATGGGCGCCTTCAAATCCAAAGGGTTTTGTGACTACACCGATTACCAGAGCGCCTGTTTCTTTAGCCATTTCGGCTACAACTGGAGCAGCTCCTGTGCCAGTGCCGCCACCCATACCGGCGGTGATGAAAATCATATCGGCGCCGCCGCAGATATCCCTGAGTTCATCGCGGCTCTCCATGGCTGCTCTGGCGCCTACGCCGGGGTCGCCCCCAGCGCCCAGACCGCGGGTGAACTTTTCGCCGAGTTGTACTTTATTAGGAGCCTCAGACAACTGAAGGCTCTGAGCATCAGTATTCAGGGCATAAAACTCCACGCCGGGGATTTCCTCACGGACCATACGGGTTACGGCGTTGGAGCCGCCGCCACCCACGCCAATAACTTTTATCTTGGCAGAGTTGGCGGAAACTATTTGTTTAGCCATATTATCCTCCTTCCTTCATTTTATAGATTAACCCAGTGTTTTGCCTTGTTCACAAACCGCCGCAGGCCTTTGCCCATAACGACGCCCACTCCTTCATCGGGAGTGCCTTCCTCTTCAGAATAGCGCCGGGCTCCCCAAATAAGCAGGCCTACCGCTGTAGAATAGGCTGGATCATAGAGGATGTCTGCCAGACCGTAGACATCCTTAGGGATACCGACCCGCACAGGAAGTCGGAATACATCTGCGGCTACGGAATCTATACCAGGTAGATTGGCGACGCCGCCCGTAAGGACTATACCCGCCGGGATCAAAGAGGCATAGTCTGCATGTGGTAACTCCAGCAGGAGCATGCGCATCATCTCATCTATTCTTGCCCGGACGATGTCATTAACATCCTGGTTAAGTATCTCCTGACCGTTGTCAAGGCCGACAGAAGCGCCATCTATTTTGGCGACATTCTCTTTATCCCCCGGTATTTCTAGTAATGTGCCGTATTTCCTCTTGATTTCCTCGGCAATTTCAAATGGAATTCCCAGGCCAATGGCAATATCCCGGGTAAGCTGGTAACCACCGACTGGAAGAACTGCGGTATGCCAGATGCTGCCCTCTTTAAAAATGGCTATATCAGTAGTTCCACCACCGATATCAGCCATGAGAACACCAGCTTCTTTTTCATCAGGCCGGAGAACTGCTTCGCTGCTGGCTATGGGCTCCAGCACTAAATCTTCTACATCTACCCCTAACCCCCGGATACACTTTAGAAGGTTCTGCACGGATGAAGTAGCTGCAGTAACTACATGGGTCTCCACATCCAGGCGGAAACCATTCATGCCTATTGGATTTTTCACACCTTCCTGTCCATCCAGGGTATAGGTTCTTGGGATTACGTGTAACAGTTTGCGTTCAGCATTGGTGCTAACGGTCCTTGCTGACTCTAACACCCGTTTCAGGTCACCAGGTGAAACAACCCGGTCACCGCGGGTAACGGCTACTGCACTCTTGGTATTTACGGAATTTATATGCCTTCCGGTTATTCCGACATAAGCGGTTTCCATTTTTATACCCGCTGCATGTTCGGCTTTTCTTACTGCCTCACGGACAGCCTCCCTGGCCTCGTCGGGGTTAACGACTACGCCCTTGCGCAATCCTTTGCTTGGGGCTACCCCAACGCCCAGGATCTGGAAGCTATTTTCATCTCCAGCGTCTGCCATAATGGCCGCCACTTTTGATGTTCCGACATCTATGGCGGACACAACGGATTTTTTCCCCAATTTTTGTTCCTCCTTCCTTAAATATACTAAATATAATCACTCGAATACCGGGTCACTAATTACATAGTCACCACTTCTCCCTTCAGCCAGCGGTTTGAAGATGTGTATGATTGAGTGAGACCCCTGCCCTTGATAAAAGGTAGTGTGGCTTGTGCTCGACGAATTTTAAATGATTTGGTCACGGGACCGGATAACAATGATGTCCGAGCAGGGGTCTCGATTGCCAGGAAATGAGATTGGCTGGCTCGTGTGATTCCAAGACGACAGGCGTCGCACCGGCAAGCGCCTGAAACTCGCGAACTAAAACCCGCGTAATGCATTAGCGACCAACTCAGTAGACCGATTCCTAAACCTGTGGTAATAGGCTCCGGAAGGAATATTAAGAACAACGCAAAGCTAACCGAACAAATAAATTTGAATTTTCTCATGGGACTACCCTTTCTATATTTTCTCTGCCGCCCGGAGCCTGGCGCTACGGCTGCGCGGATTCCTGCTTAGTTCATCTTCCGATGGCTGGATGGCTTTCTTGCTCAGGAGCTTTAAGGTGGGGCTGTGCCCGCACACACAAATCGGAGTACTGGAGGGACATACACAACCTCGGCTTTCAAGGGAAAGAAATTGTTTGACTATCCTGTCTTCAAGGGAGTGGTAGCTGATAACAACCAGACGGCCTCCCGGACGCAATAAATTTATGGACTGCCGGAGGCCGGTTGAGAGATTATCCAACTCCATGTTGACAGCAATACGCAAGGCCTGAAAACTACGGGTGGCCGGGTGGATTCGCCCTCGCTTCTGTCCGAACGCCTGAGCAATAATAGCGGCTAGCTCCAGGGTAGTCATTATGGGGCGATGGTTGATAATATGTCGGGCTATTTTACGGCTGGCAGGTTCCTCGCCATACTGATATAAAAGCCTGGCTAATTCCTTTTCAGGATAATTGTTGACTATGTCTAAGGCTGTAATATCCTGATTGGGGTCAAAACGCATGTCTAAGGGTGCATCATGGGTGAAGCTGAATCCTCTGCCTGTCTCCGAGAGTTGCATGGAAGATAGTCCGAGGTCGAATAATATGCCGTCTACCTGCCGGAAGTCATGGATAGTAGCTATGATTTCTAATTGTGCGAAGTTGGCATTGACGAGGATAGCGTGCTGAGGAAGGATTGATTGGGCTAACCGGATGGACTCAGGGTCCGCATCTATACCCAATACCTGGCTACCTGGAAAGCTATTAAGAATGGCCTGGGAGTGTCCCCCTGAACCTACAGTGCAGTCTATGTATCGGTCTCCGGGCGATGAACCCCGAAGATACTCGATTACTGCATCTACAAGGACTGGTGTATGAGAGATGGTAGCCATCAGGGCGCTCATATTTATCTTTCCACCGCCCCGGTACACCGGTGCGGTTTGCTGGATGTTATGCCTATGAAATTAAATTGTTACCGGTTATTGTAATTAATCATTATCTCATCGTTCCTATTCCAAACTTTCCGAGATTTGCTCGGCATTTTCTATTAATATTTCCGTCTCAGCCTGCCAACGCTTGGGTGACCAAACTTCAATATAAGTCCCAACTCCAACTACAATCGCTTCGTTATTAATCTCCGCTTGCTGGCGCAGGCTGGATGGAATAGTAGCTCTTCCTTGCCCATCTATTACCAGGTCAAAACTCAAGCCATAATTAAATCTAAAAAACTCCCGAACTTTTTTCTTATTTTGCTTTTCAGCCAGGGCATCTATTTGTTTTTCCCACTCCGGAGTGGGTAGGATCCTGATATTGCCTTCAAAGCCGGCAGCCCAGACTCCACCTTCTTTGGCCAGCTTTTCCCGGAAAGCGGGCGGAAGGGGTATTCTCCCTTTAGCGTCAACGCGATATTCATGAGCGCCGAGAAACCTCGAAGGCATTTATTATTTATCTCTCAAAAAATGACTTTATATAGAATTGCCTACGCCTCGGCCAATACATGGGAAGATGGCCAGCGATGGGCCGCCAGATAAGATAATTTTTGGGCTTGCTCCCAGTCTAGATTAGACAAGGCCATTACCGGCTCCCGCTTTTCCGGGTTGGCAGTTAGCGTGTAAAGGGTCAAACCGCGAGGATTTGTTTTCTCCTCCACAACGCCCTCGTCCACGAGCATCCCCAGCGCCTCTTTGAGGTCGAACTTTTTAACATCCACAGCCCCACCGATGCAGGGTAGAGAGAACTGAGTTTGGGGATGCTTGCTCCAGAACTGTAAGACCAGGAATCGCCCCGCTGAGTTGCCATGCTTGCGAACAAATTGAAGTAGTTTCATCCTAGTCTCCTTGTCAAGATTGGTCACCACCATTGGTTTGTACCTCCTTAAGGTCTCCCCGAAATCTTCCCTTTTTCCCCTCTTTTCACCACTAAGCACCACGCTAACATTATTTATCCCCACTGTCAATACCTTTTACAGGACTATTTTTAAATTCTTTCAGTTTATTCTGGGCACTCTCCACGCCTCATTAACACCGTCATTACCGGAGAAGATAACAGAGTTTTCAATAATATTGGGTGTTTAATAATTTAATTTCAAAGGAGTTATCAGAGGTTTTGATAATGGGAAAGTAGTAGCGTGATAACGAACAATTGTTCTTATTTAGATAAAATTTAAACTTGTTTCAGTATTTTGTGTTCTGATTTTATCTCAAAAATTTGGGGGGGGTGCAGGTGGGTGGGATAATTTTATAGATACATTTTGCCCTTTGACTTTGGCGCTATCAGGGGCTACAATCCAGGCAGTCTGGAGCAAAGGAAGGGAAATCGAGGAATGAGCAAGTTATTCGAGAAAATAAAAATCGGTAGTCTGGAGCTAAACAACCGTATAGTTATGCCGCCTATGGGCACCCAACTGGCCAATCCCGATGGCACGGTTTCTCCCCGGCAAATCGAATATTATTCGCGCCGTGCCCGCGGTGGGGCTGGATTGATTGAAGTCGAATTCTCAACCGTAGACCCGGTCCAGTTTGCTGCTCCGACCCAGGTACGAATCTCCGATGACCGGTTCATGCCCGGTCTAACAACGCTGGCGTCAGCTATAAAATCGAATGGCGCCAGGGCGGCCATACAGATACACCACCCCGGAAGACAGGCATCAGCCCGCACTACAGGGGTTCAGCCAGTGGCCCCTTCTGCAATAGCCGGACCCTCCCCGGAATTGCCCCGGGAACTAACCGTGGCTGAGATTCTGGAACTGGAGGAGCGTTTTGCCCAGGCTGCATTGCGAGCGAAACAGGCCGGTTTCGATGCTGTGGAGCTTCATGGCGCTCATGGCTATCTTCTATGTCAGTTCCTTTCCCCTTATTCTAATAAGCGTCAGGACGACTTCGGAGGCGATACCCGGCGCCGCGCCCGCTTCCCTCTGGAGATCGTTAGTAAGGTACGGCAGAGGGTTGGCAACGATTATCCCATCCTGTTCCGCCTTTCGGCTGACGAGCATGTAGAGGGTGGACTTACATTAGTTGAGACCAGGCTCATCGCCCGGTGGCTGGAAGAAGCGGGTGTTGATGCTATAAGCGTATCAGCAGCTAACCATGCCAGCATGGAATGGTCTATACAGCCTATGTTGCTCAGACCGGGTTGCCTGGCGCCACTGGCCGGAGAAATAAAGAAAGTGGTTAAGGTACCGGTCATAGTCGCAGGACGCATTAACGACCCTTTGGTTGCCGAACGAATTCTGGAGCAGGGCAAGGCAGACCTGGTGGCTGTAGGCAGGGGTTTGCTGGCAGACCCCGATTTTCCCCGGAAAGCCAGGGAGGGCAACGAACGGGAAATAAACAAATGTATTGCCTGTAATACCTGCTACGACCAGATTTTACGTATGCAACCTATAGCTTGTCTGGTGAATCCAGGGGCGGGTAGGGAACTGGAGAAAGAAGGCAGTGCAGCCACTCCCAAACGGATTGTGATACTCGGGGCCGGTCCGGCTGGCCTGGAGGCAGCCCGGGTGGCAACTGTGAGGGGGCACCGGGTTACCTTGTTGGAAGAAGATTCAAAGATAGGCAACCACTGGTCATGGCTGATACGGCCTTATTTGACCCTTCAGCAATCAAGGCTCCGGGCTCTGGGCGTAAAAATAGAATTGGGGAAGAATGCAGCAAGCAGCGTTTTAAAAGCGCTGAACCCCGATGTGGTGATGGCCACACAACAGTCTCTTCCCAGGGAAATTAAAATCGTTGGCCTGGAGCCGGGAAATGTATTTAATGCAGGGGAAGTCCTGTATGGTAGAATAGATATTGGCAAACAGGTAGTGATTTTAGGTGGCGGAAATATCGGCCTCGAAGTTGCTAACCACCTTTACCGGAAAGATATAAAGGTAACTATAATAGAATCTGGACCTCGCGCTGGATCAGGGCTGGAGTGGCATGCACGGAAGGTGCTATTAAATCAGCTTGCAGAAAGGGGAGTTGAAATCCTGACAAATATTACCATAACCAGGTTTAAAGGCAAAAAACTTTTTTACCAGCGTAGTCCGTCCAATGAAGAATT
>JACVQG010000076.1 GCA_015661045.1 Dehalococcoidia bacterium
GGAATATCAGCACTGCTCACAGTTGCGCCGGCTGCTTTCAGATTCATGACATTTGTAGGCGAGGTCTCCATAAAGTCTCCAACTACATTGCCGATACGGCGTTCAGTCTTGATTCTTTCACTCATTTCAGCGCCACGGCCGGTTACTATATCCATAGGTATGTTATATCTGTCCTTAAAGCCCCTCTGGAGGGCCAGCCCGATATCGCCGGTGAAGCTAAAAGCATATGCAGTAACCTTGCCCTCCTTGCGGGCTGCTTCTACCAACTGGGCCAGTGCGTTATCCTGTGCAGACAGCGCCGGTGTAGCTGTTGCAGGACCGGTAGTCTGGGGTATAGTTGTCGGTTTAGGAGTCGGAGCTGGAGCAGACGTCGGGCTACAGGCCGCGCTCGACAACACTATGACCATTGCTGCTATTAAAACGAATATATTCCGATGCCGTTTCATATATTTCCCCATCCCTTAACATAAATTTTTGCCGTGGTCTGATCTATCATGGTATTAGCTATAAAATACTTTACCATGTTTCTCTTCGTTTCTCAATTCACAGAGGATGCAGATGTACCTATTCAGTTTCTCACCGATATACTGTAATTACTCTTTTTGACTTATTTTACCGGTTCGGAAAGTAGTATCCTCTCCAGATATTTTCAGAGAACCTATAATTTTAACCCAAACGAGCTTTTTTAGTTATTCGTTATACCTGTGGCTCATACCTGGCTAAAAAGCATGATTATGCAATGTATGGTAGAATATCACTGAAAAGAATAGTTGAAAGAAAAGAGTCTTTAAATAGACACAAGTATGATAACCAGGTTAGCTATCTATTTCGTGGTGGGTGGCGCTATCATAGCTTCGACGACCTATTTTGCTTCTGTAGGTAGAGGGTTTGTTGCGGCGTTTGTTGCTACTGTTCCAACTACGAGCCTGCTAACTTTCATTTTTACTCATATGGAAGCGGGAAATGCAGGGGTGATGGCTTACGCTAAAGGGTTGCTCTATTTCCTTCCCGCCTGGTTATCCTATGCGCTAACAGTTGTCTTCACCCTTGAAAAAATTGGACTAGTTAAGTCCCTTGTTCTCGGTCTCGTTATTTTTCTAGCGTTGTCCTTTGTAACAAGGTTAGTTGTGAAGAACTGGATGAGCTAAAAAATATACAGTAGTTTATTGGGTGGGCACAAAAGAATCATCAATTCTAACTTAATAGACGTTTACAGTCCACACTGCATATGTTATAATTTTTTGCCTGAAAGTATGGTCAGGAATTGATACGTTTATTAACCAAATTGGTTTATCGGGAAAAAAAGGGAGGAAGATTGGAGAAAACAGAGAAACAAGCAGTGATCAAGCAGTTCGCTATCACCGAGAAGGACACAGGTTCAACAGAGGTCCAGGTAGCTCTCTTGACAAAAAGGATAATCCAGCTAACGGAACACCTCAAAATTAACCGTCAAGATCACCATTCCCGCCGGGGATTGCTTCTTTTGGTGGGTCAGCGGCGCCGCTTGCTGGCTTACCTGGCAAATAACAATTTACCCAAATATCATAAACTAATCTCTGAATTGAACTTGAGAAAATAGTATTTTGATATACAGGGTGAAAGTAAGGCTGGTTAGTTAATTTGATGAAAACATTTCAAATAGAGGTGGGAGGGAAACCACTAACAATAGAGGTGGGCAGGCTTGCCCTACAGGCTAACGGTGCTGTTGTGGTATCCTACGGAGATACAATAGTCCTGGTTACTGCCTGCGTAGGCGGTGCACGGGAGGGTGTAGATTTTCTGCCTTTAACCGTGGACTACGAAGAGAGATTATATGCAGCAGGTAAGATTCCTGGCAGCTTCATTCGCCGGGAGGGACGTCCCGGTCAGGAGGCTACATTAGCCAGCAGGTTAGTTGATAGACCACTGAGGCCACTCTTCCCCAAAGGCTTCCATAACGAAGTCCAGATAGTCATCACCACTCTCTCCTCTGACCAGGAAAACGAACCTGATATACTGGCCATTATCGGGGCTTCAGCCGCTCTAACAATATCAGAGATTCCTTTTTTCGGGCCTATCAGTGCAACTAGAGTGGGTTACAAAGACGGCAAATTTATCGTTAATCCCACTTATACTCAGCTCAATGATAGCTTGATAGAACTTACGGTAGCTGGCAGCAGTGAAGCGGTGGCAATGCTTGAAGCTGGAGCAAAGGAAGCTCCAGAAAGTTTAATACTGGATGCCATCAAATTTGCCCAGGAGATAAACAGCCGGGTAATCAAGCTCCAGGATGAAATCAGGGCGGCCTGCGGTAAACCCAAGATGGAATTCACCCCTACTCCGGTAAATCCGGAGTTAGTCAAGGCTGCAGAATCCCTCCTTGGTGTCCGCATGGCCGATGCAGTAAAAATATCGGATCGTCAGGAACGGGAACAAACAGTAGAAAAAATTAAAAAAGAGGTTTCAGAGGCTCTGGGTGATAAATATCCCACCCTTGAAAAACAGGCTATTCTGGAGTCCAAGCTTAAAACCGAAATTAGAAATCGGGTACTTAAAGACGGCGTCCGTTTTGGTGGTAGAGGTTTTAATGAAATACGGCCTATCACCATGGAGGTCGGGATTTTACCCCGAACCCACGGTTCAGGCCTTTTCACACGGGGGCAAACACAGGTGTTGACCATCGCCACCCTGGGATCGAGACGGGAAGAGCAGTTACTGGACGGCCTAAGTCAGGATGAGACTAAACGGTTTATGCATCACTATAATTTCCCTTCGTTCTCTACGGGCGAAGTCAAAAGGATGATCGGCCCCGGCAGGCGTGAGATCGGCCACGGCGCCTTGGTCGAGCGTGCTTTACTTCCTATAATTCCTGATGAACAGAGTTTTCCCTATACAATCCGTCTTGTTTCAGAGGTGTTAAGTTCCAGCGGAAGTACCTCGCAAGCCAGCGTTTGCGCCAGCAGTTTATCTCTCATGGATGCCGGTGTACCCATAAAAACCCCTGTAGCCGGCGTGGCCATAGGGTTAATCACTGATGATACAGGAAGGCATGAGATCCTCACAGATATCGAGGGTTGGGAAGACGCTTACGGGGATATGGACTTTAAGGCAGCCGGCACCATGGAAGGCCTAACCGCCCTCCAGATGGACATAAAACTCCGGGGAGTCAGTTTTGAGATAATTGAAAAAGCATTTAGCCGGGCTCGCGATGCTCGGCTCCAGATACTCGATAAAATGAAGGCGACAATTGCTACCAGCCGAGATGAGCTCAGTAAATATGCTCCACGTATGTATAAAATAACTATCCCGGTGGATAAAATTGGCGCCATTATCGGGCCGGGTGGTAAGACCATCCGCTCCATAACCGAAGAAACGAAAACAACTATCGATGTTCAAAACGATGGCACTGTGATCGTCGGTTCTCCCAATGAGGAGTCTGCTCAGAAAGCCATCCATCAAATAGAAGGGTTAACCCGTGACGTGGAATTAGGAACAATATACACCGGTAAGGTAACCCGACTGTTTAACTTTGGGGCTATGGTTGAAATCCTCCCCGGCAAAGAAGGGATGGTGCATATTAGCGAGATGGCAGATTATCGGGTAGCCAAGGTGGAAGATGTGGTAAAAGTCGGGGATGAAATTATGGTTAAAGTAATTGAAGTAGACCGACAGGGTAGAATAAACCTATCCCGCCGGGCTGTATTTGACGATCCCAAACGGGGTACGGCGCCACCATCCAATACACCGCGAGGGAGTGGGCCGGCAGGACAATCCCCCCGTCCACCTTCACCACCATTTCGCCAACCGTTCCGCGGTCCCGGTGGAAGTGGGCCGGGATTCAGAAGCCGACAATCACCGCCAGAGGGAGAGAATGGCGATTAAGGTCGTAATACATGGCGCTGCCGGCAAAATGGGCCAGGAAGTCCTCCGCGCCGTATGCCGGGATCCGGAGCTTAAGGCAGTCGGCGCTATAGACGTTCAAGCTAAACAGGATGTTTTGCCCTTGCCCTTTGGCTCAGGTACCATTCCTTACTCGTCTAATGTGGAAGCAATTCTGAAGCGCTGTAAACCGGATGTCCTGGTGGACTTCTCTCTGGCGGAGGCATCGCTGTTAGCAGCAAGGCTAAGCGCCCAGCATAAGGTAAATATTGTTATCGGAACCACGGGTCTAACTCCGCAGAATGTCCAGGATATTAAAGGGTGGGTAACGGCCCAGGGCGTAGGTGCGATAGTTGCCCCTAACTTCGCCATCGGGGCAGTATTGATGATCCACCTGGCAAAAACGGTTTCCCGTTTTAAGGATTTTAAAGCTACCGAGATATTAGAAATGCACCATGATGAAAAGATAGATGCCCCTTCCGGTACGGCTCTGGCGACTGCACAGGCTATGCTGGAAGCAAGAGGGCAACCTTTTAATTTTAATAAACCCCAGAAAGTTAGCCTTGAAGGGACCAGAGGCGGTGAATCGGGGGGCATATCCATTCACAGCATACGTTTACCAGGCCTTCTGGCTCACCAGGAAGTCATCTTCGGGGCGCTAGGACAAACCTTGAGCATACGACATGATACTATTAGCCGAGAATGTTTCATTCCAGGGGTAATTATGGCCGTTAAAGAGGTAGTAAAACGACCTGGATTCATTTATGGGCTAGACCAGTTACTGGGGCTTTAGGAGGTTGGTAAACATGAGGCCGCTAAGTGTGGCCATAGTTGGCGCCACTGGAATGATAGGGCAAGAATTTATCCGTGTGCTTGAGCAACACCGCTTTCCTCTCGGGCAGGTCCAGTTATTCTCGTCTGACCGCACGGCAGGTAAAAAACTATTCGTTAATCATAAAGAGGTGGATGTCCAAGAGGTAAGTTCGCGTTCTTTTGAGCATGTTGACCTGGCCTTTTTTGCGCCCGGCGCTGAGGTCAGCCGGCATTTCTCACCAATTGCTGCTAAAGCAGGAGCTGTGGTAATAGATACTAGCTCTGCATTCCGCATGGAACCCTGGGTGCCACTTGTTATACCGGAGGTCAATCCACAGGACCTTAAGGACCATAAAGGTATCATTGCTAATCCTGATTCCTCGACTATTCAAATGGTCGCGGCGTTATATCCATTGCATAAAATTAATCCCCTCCGGCGTATCATAGTATCCACCTATCAATCTGTCTCCGGTGGGACAGGCTCAGCAGCAATGGAGGAACTGACGATTCAAACCAAACAAATCCTGGAAGGTCGCAGCACTACACCTCATGCATATCCCCATCAGATAGCTTTTAACGTATTGCCAGAGATAGATGTTTTTCTTTACAACGGCTATACAAAAGAAGAGTGGAAGATGATGGAGGAGACCCGTAAAATCATGCATACCCCGGAGTTGGGTGTTTCCGCAACCTGTGTGCGGGTGCCTGTTTATATTTGCCACAGCGAATCTATTACCGTGGAGTTCACCAATCCCATTACTCCTGAGGATGCCAAAAAAGTTCTATCTCAGTCACCGGGTATCAGGCTTCTGGATGACCCTGATATAAGCCTGTACCCCATGCCCTGGTCTGTGGCTGGCACCGATGAGGTCTGCGTGGGAAGAATCCGCCGCGATGTCTCTCATCCCAATGCCCTTGTGATGTGGGTAGTAGCTGATAATATCCGTAAAGGCGCTGCCCTCAACGCAGTTCAGATTGCTGAAATCCTGCTCCTTAAGGGTTGGATGAAAGTAGCATGAACAAACCGGGCCGATTGCTTACCGCCATGGTTACCCCCTTCGATTCCATGGGGAAAGTGGACTATACCCGGGCTAAGAAGCTGGCCCTCGCCCTGATCCAGTCCGGCAGCCACGGCCTTGTAGTATCCGGGAGCACAGGCGAGTCACCTACCTTAACCCGTGAGGAAAAGCTAAAGCTTTTTTCGGAAATAAAAGCGGCTGTGGGGAACAAGGGAACGGTGATTGCTGGAACCGGCAACTATAACACCGCCGAGAGTATCGAGTTGACGAAAGAGGCAGAAAAGCTTGGCGTGGATGGTTGCCTCATGGTAGTGCCCTATTACAACAAGCCCACACAGGAAGGCTTGTATCAGCATTTCAAAGCCATCGCCAGCGCTACCAATCTGCCATGCATCCTGTACAACGTCCCTTCCCGCACTATCACCGAGCTATCCCCGGAGACGGTCATCCGGCTGAGTCAGATTGAAAATATAATAGGGTTAAAAGAGGCCAGCGGAAAACTTGAGCCTGTCGCCCGAGTCATTGATGACGCCCGCCCTGGTTTCCTGGTATATAGTGGCAACGATAGCGATACACTCCCCATAATGGCTATTGGAGGCTATGGAGTAATAAGTGTTGCCTCGCATCTCGTAGGCGCTCAAATAAGGGAGATGATAGAAAGCTATCTTCGAGGCAAGGTCCAGGAGGCTGCGACTATCCACCGGCGTTTGTTACCCCTTGTAAATGCCCTATTCGTTGTATCCAACCCCGTTCCTCTGAAATATGCCCTGAACAAGGTAGGTTTTTCCGTAGGTAAACCGCGTCTACCCCTTACCGAACCCGATGAAAAAGCGGCGGCCGTTATAGATGATGCCCTGAAAAACACCCATATAGACTTGCCTTTATAAGCAAAGCTATGGGATACGTACTTCTGGCGTTTATTCCTGTTACCCTCGCCAACCACTACAAATCTTTCTTTTGATTCATCAATGCTTTCATTGTGCCCCCTCTTTTCCTATGATAAACTGAGCCAGGAGGCAAGTTGGAGAAATTAAATTTAAATAATATGATCTCTACAAACGATAAGGTCATACGTGCGGCCCTCCGAAATATCCTATATAAAGAATTAGGAAATTACCAAAAGAATGGCTATAACGCAGAAGTTTTTGAAGAATTCGGCGTACGCCATGGAGCCGCAAGAATAGATTTTGCCCTTATTAATGGCGTTATGTGTGGTTATGAGATAAAAAGCGACCGAGACACATTGGAACGATTACCGGAACAAATGATTGAATTTAACGCTGTTTTCGATAATTTAACTTTGGTCGTGGGGAAGCGTCATCTCTATCAAGCTATGCATTTCATTCCTGAATGGTGGGGCGTAATGGTTGCAAAAGTGGATGCTCACGACCAAGTGTTTTTCCAAACGATTCGTGAGTCAGAAACTAACAGTGGGCAAGTTAAGATATCCATAGCGCGACTATTATGGAGAAAAGAAGCATTACGGATTCTCGAAGAACGAGACAGCGCAGATGGAGTACGTCACAAGCCGCGAGAATTCATATACGAGAGACTGGCGAACGTATCAGATATTAATACTCTTAAAGTACAAGTAAGCGCTCTGCTCGTTTCTAGGGAAGGTTGGCGATCTGATCCGCAACTAGCGTCAAATGATGATTAATACCAGCTTTTAGCCAGGTTTCTGTGCTCCCCGTGCCTTTAATCGCGGGGTTTTTTATATATATTAAGAAGTGTTTAGCTTTTTCTGAAATGTATTTGTCGCCATCACTGAAGTTTCCCCCATAAAATCTTTTATCTTTTACGAGCTCGGCCGCATTGGCCAGGTATAATTCAAATTTTTGTTTCTTGCCTTTCATGATTAGCCACTCATTTTCCAATGTATATTTGATGCTTGAGGTCGGGGGAAAAAATTGTGTATCTTCCTTATAGATTGGATGTTGTATTGTATAGTCAGCGAAGGCTGGTTTTCTTTGTGGCTTTGAATTACTAAGATGTTCTTTCCAACTTCTCCAATCAATTCGCGGTAAAAGATTCTGTTCGTCAAGCTTACATTCAGAGAGGTCTTTAGGAAAGGAACCTGCAGCAAAAATAAAAGTTCGCCAGCTTGCTAAATTGTAGATGTTTCTAGTTAGATTTAGATATTTAACATATTTATCCCCATTTTTCTCGGTCTCTTTGATATCCACTAACAAATCAATATCTTTTTCCTTTAATCTGGAGGAGGAAAGTAATTTAGCAATATCTTGCTTAAGCTTATTTGGGTCGGATAAATCGCAGCATATTAATCTCAAACACAACCCTCTTTTATTTTCCTGCACCAATGAGTAAACGGTATTTTTAATCTCCTCGTCATCATTGAGATGAATAACAGGAATAAAAGTGCCCCCAAGTTTACTTCCTTTTTGCGAGATGATTTTGAGACTTTCGGCTTTAAGTCGGGTGGTAAATAGTAAACTAACATCAACAAAGACTGGATCGACTCCCCACACTTTTATAACTTTACCTGGTATTTCTGATATTAGCTCCTTAAATCTTGCAATAATATCTGTAAGTTTCTCATTAGGTTTACATTTAGGCATCACAAATTGAATCACGGGGGTAATATATTTTTTATGATCTTTTTCTAATGCTTTAAGCGCACCCTGTTCGGCGCGTTTCCATTTAAGGATTGGGACATAATGCTTTGAATTAAACATATTTATTTATTCCACTTTTCGTTAGGGAAGTATTTTCTAACTTTCGCTTCGTTTACAATCTTGCTTAAGTAAACATAATTATTTCCTTTATGTCTGATTTGGCCAGCAATAATGGCCACATGAACTCCAAGTTCGTTTGCCAAACTGTTTGCTGCCATAGAAGAAGGAATTAATCTGGCGGGGCTTACTTCCCATTTAGCTTTAGGTAATAGAGCTTCTTCTGCCAATACGTCAGCCTCTTTTTCCCTACTGTTCATATCGGCTCCTTTAACATTTTCTATCTCATCATAAAAAAGACTGATATCCTGACCGAAATGCAAGGCGATATGCGCGAGTTCATGCATTAATGTAAACCAGAAATAATCCAACCTATCATATCTAAATGTTAATCCTATAATAGGATTATCTTTATTAATTAAGATTGTTGCCCCATCCAAATAAGTTTTAGGAAAATGATCCTCTATAATTAATACAATTCCATTCTTTTTGAGATGTTCCTGGGCCAATAATGGGCCATTCTCTTGAGTGCTCATTTTCGCTAGTTCTTGCATAAAGCCAAGGTTAACTACTCCATGCTTATATTTCTTAGACATTTCGATTTTTTGAACTTTCTTAAAAACATGCACAGCCCACGCATCCAATGCATGTCGATCTGTTAGCGGCGATGATCTGTAGTGAGATTTGCGATGCATTACCGCAAACTTCAGTTGGGTACCAACCGAAGAGAAAAAAGCTCTTAACAGTTCAGATTTTTTACTTTTTTCCATTGAGGCATCGCCAAAATAACCTCTTCTTTCCATTTCTGCCACGAGGCGATTATCCCAGGTTTCATACTCTGCATTCTCGTCCAATTCGGGCTTGCGTATGAGTACTCTCGCTGGAATTCCCAGACCATCGGATAAGGCCCTTACCATATCAAGAGTCAACTGGCGTTTGCCAGAAAGAATTTCGGACACTCTGCTTCTACTGCCAATATAGGGAATCAAATCGGTAGGCTTGAGATTGCCTTGCTCCATTCTGAACTTAATTGCCTCAATTGGATCCGGAAATGATTCTGGTAAAGTTCTTGTTTCGTAATCTTGAATGAGAGTACTAAGAAGGCTAAGTTGTTCACCCTCGGTTGAATCAGGATTTGGGTCACGATTCATCAGCTCCTCAACTAATTTGAGGGCTTCTTGATAGTCTTGTTCAGTTTTTATGATTTTAATTTTGCTCATATTATTCATCAATCTATATCCCAATTATCGTACTCTTTGTGAGTCCCGATCTTTTTTACGAGTACAATCTTATTTTTATAATTGACCCGTACTAGCAACCTGTACCTGTTCCTACAAATATCAAAAATTACCTGTTGGTCCTTTACTAAGCTGGCTTTTGGGTACTTTCCTTTAAGGTCGTGCGGAGTGCTCCATTGGGCCTCCTCGACTTCCGCTTCCCACGACTCAATTTGCGATCGAGCGTCGGCATGTTTTTCCTTGAAGCTGTACAACAGTTTTTTGCCTAATAAGTTCATATCTTGTCGTGGGACAGTAGAATATTACATTAGTAACTGTTCCCATATTGGGAATAATATCTCAAGTATTTATAAAAGTCAAGTGCCATTTATCCACACCGATTCAGCACATATCTGCAGGAAAGGCTTAATATATGAGGTCTATGCCAGAATCAACCAAGATTGAACTAAACCTTCAGGCCAATCAATATTGATAAAAGGGGATGAATAATATTATCCCATATGATACACTGAGCCAGGAGGCAACAGGTTTTGAAAACCCTGGTCGCTAACGATGACGGAGTCCATTGCCCGGGCCTATGGGCGGTTGTAGCCGAGATGAAAAAGCTGGGAGATGTGGTCGTAGTCGCCCCGGATAGAGAGCAGAGCGGGGTAGGCACCTCAGTTACCTTTCACCATCCATTACGTTTCAAAGAGGTAAACCCGTTAATCGAAGGGGTGCCGACCTATTCCGCCGAGGGGACCCCTGCTGACAGCGTGATTCTGGCTTTGCGCTATCTATTCAAGGACGAAATAGATCTGGTAATCTCCGGCATTAACGAAGGGGCTAACCTGGGTAGCGATGTGTACATATCCGGAACAGTCGGCGCTGCTCTCCAGGGATTTCTTTTCGGGTTGTCGTCCATCGCAATTTCGGTTGGTTCCCTGAAAAACCCGCTCTTTGAACCTGCTGCTAAAATGGCCAGGCTGTTAGGAGAAATGTTAATAAAAGCTAAAGATATCAATAACGCCATACCTCAACCTGTCCTCTTGAATGTGAATCTCCCGAATGTATCTATTAAACAAATGCGTGGAATACACATTACCCGGCTATCATTCAACGAAAGCGCCGATGGTGTCCACGAGGGTTATGATGGCAGGAGAAGGTATTACTGGATCGTGCGTCAAAAAGAAAATTGGACTGCCGAGCCGGGAACAGACCGCTGGGCGCTTAAACAAAATTACATCTCCATTACACCATTCCTGAGTCATGTCTCACAGAGTTCAGTGGCCTCTGTTCTACATGAGATGGCGCCGTCGCTTTACAAGAAATTAAAAACCGCATCTTCTGTAAAAGATTCCGTTCGTCCGGGTTAGGTTATCCACTAACGAATGTAACCAGATTAAAGCTGCTCATAGTCTAACAACAAAAAGATATAGTTTGGGCGAGATTTCATAATATATTTCACGCAAGCCGACATATAAACTACTCTGAATGCCCCCTAGTGCCTCCTGGCTTATCTTGACTTTGTTTAATACAAGTAGTAGTCTTTTTTCTGGTGATAATATTTTGTGGAAATGTAAAGAAAGGAGGTGAGATATTATGAGCTGGCAAAAATTTGGCGAATGGGCGTTCTTTGCCTGCGTCATCATCGCCGTACTTGGTGGTCTATTTATCCCTAACAATGGCTTCATGATGCTGGTACTTGTAATCCTGGGTATTATTGTTGGCATTATTAATATTACTGAAAAGGAGACTACCCCCTATCTGATAGCCACAATAGCTCTGATTGTAGCCGGAACAGCCGGATTTGAAGTGCTCGATAACGTCACTGGCGGTTTAGCGTTAGGTACCAGAATAGATAACACGTTGAATTACATATCTATTTTTGTAGCCCCGGCCGCAGTGATAGTGGCGCTTAAAGCTATCTGGGGTATGGCTAAAAGCAAATAAATCAATCAATCAACTATAAGAAAGAGCGTCCCGATAGTATCGGGGCGCTCTTTTTCTTTATCGGGCAACGAGACGTTTTTTGCAGTAGAAACCCAGACCCCAACCCACCACCCCCACCAATAGCGCCAGCGCCAGAGTAACACCAGCCAGTGTCAAAGACGCATCGAAGAAGAAATCCTCGGGGAACATCTGGATAAGCCTGTCGGTACGTGGGTCAAGCACCCAATCCAGGTTACTAAAGCCTACCAGATGAAAAAATAGAAACACCCTATCGAAAGCTACCAGCATGGCTATCCCTATCGCCATCATAAGAGCGAGTGTCAATCCCCCCCCATGCATCAAACCCCGGCCCAACATGGAAAAAGTACGTAGCCACGTTTTGCCTCCCAGAGCCAGCAGAACAATAATATACCCCAACACATAGTCCAGCGAGTAAACCTGTAGCTTATAACCGAACCAGATAAGGTCTTTAACATCCTTCAAGTGGTCGATCTCTTTCCGGTTGTATAGCTCCAGTCCGCTATTCAGCACAATATTTATCCTCTCCTCGTCGGAGTTAAAATACTGGACAAGCTCGATGGCTGCCCTGTCCAGTTCCGATAACTCAATACCACCTGTGGCTTGAGTTATCTCGTATTTCACAAAGCCGTAGTGATATAAACGCAGGTCGTTAACCACAATACGGACGGCTGA
>JACVQG010000077.1:0-5000 GCA_015661045.1 Dehalococcoidia bacterium
ACACCTTGACGCTCCCCAGACCTTATGATAGTATCAAACAGCATCGTACTTTTTCTATAACCTGTGACCTTACACCGAATAATTGTGTATAATGTTTATGATGTATGGCGGCTATGCCTCCATACATCTTTTTAAACTGGATTTTAGATAAGGGGACATGTGTCAGTAGAGGATGAGCTGAAGGGGTACACCCCGGATACGAAAAGTTGGTTCAGCATCGGAGTCTTTGATGGAGTTCACCTCGGCCATCGCCATTTAATTAAAAACCTGCTGGAGCAATCACAAAAATCCGGAGCAATAAGCGGGGTTATAACCTTTAAACAACACCCCCGTCAGGTTATTTCAGCCGGGACGCCAATAACCTACCTTACCAACCTGGATGAGAGGGTAAGATTACTAAAAGAGCTAGGAGTAGACGTGGTAATCGCCCTGACGTTTACCCCGGAACTGGCGCAATTTTCGGCCCGGGATTTTATAGGTTTACTCCAGAAACGCCTTCGATTGCACGGGTTGGTAGTCGGCCCTGATTTCGCCCTGGGGAAAGGCCGTGAGGGGGACGTAGTCACACTGCAGCGCCTGGCCGGTGATATGGGATTCCAGCTCCTGGTAGTGCCCCATTTGACCCAGGGGAATGAAGCCGTGAGTAGCACGGCGGTCAGGAAAGCACTGAGTACTGGAGCTATGGAATCGGTTACCCGGATGCTTGGCAGACCCTACACTCTTACCGGGCCTGTCGTCTCCGGTAAGGGCCAGGGCCGGGTTCTGGGCTTTCCCACCGCTAATATACAAGTTAATCATAACGCAACTATACCGGCCGATGGCGTCTATGTGACCAGGGCCCACATATCTAATAAAAGCTACCCGTCAGTAACCAACATCGGCCAGTGCCCTACATTCGGTGGCTGCGAACGGACAGTTGAAGTGTTTTTGTTAGATTATTCAGGAGATCTATACAACCAGACTTTAACTATCGACGTATTGGAAAGAATCAGGGCAGAGAAGCGTTTTGATAGCCCTCAAGAGCTTCAAAAGCAAATTAATCAGGATGTAGAAAAAGCCCGGAAGATATTCATAGGTTAGAGAAAAAGGTGATACTTTATGTCAATTAAAACACCCTCTGATAGCGATACCTGGAAACTCCTTAAAAAGGGTGTGGCCGAAATAATTAGTGAGCTCGAGCTTCAACGGATGTTAAAAGCATCCGCCGAATCGGGCAAACCATTGAGGCTCAAGCAGGGATTCGACCCCAGCCGGCCAGATATTCACCTGGGACATGTGGTTGGCCTGCGAAAATTGCGGCAGTTTCAAGAAATGGGCCATACCGTAGTCCTTATTGTTGGGGACTGGACTGCTCAGATAGGCGACCCCAGTGGTGAATCGGTTACCCGCCCCATGCTTTCCGCCGATGAGGTTCGAGTCAATGCCCGTACCTATATGGAGCAGTTCTTCAAGGTAGTGGACAGGGCTAAAACCGAGGTGCGCTGGCAAAGCGAATGGTTCGGTAAGTTCGACCTCAGCCAGGTAATCAGGCTGACCAGTAAATTCACAGTGGCGCAATTTCTGGCCCGGGACGATTTTGCTAAAAGATACCAATCCGGCCGGCCTATTGCCATAACCGAGCTTCTCTATCCTTTGTTACAGGCTTACGATTCGGTCGTAGTTCAATCTGATGTGGAGTTCGGCGGCATAGACCAGAAATTCAATTGCCTCGTTGGACGGGAACTCCAGGCTATGGAGGGGCAAAGACCTCAGCAGGTATTTTTGATGCCACTTTTAGTGGGCCGCGATGGCAAACAAAAGATGAGCAAGAGTCTGGGCAATTATATCGGCGTAACCGAACCGCCGGATGAGATGTATGGCAAGGTAATGTCAATCCCCGACCACCTGATACTGCCTTACTTTGAACTGGTTACGGATATTTCTGACAGTGAACTGGCTAAAATCGGCCAGGAATTAAAATCAAACACGGTCAACCCAATGGAGTTAAAAAAGCAGCTTGCCAGAGAAATAGTAGGCCAGTTCCATACTCCCCAGGCAGCGTTAGAGGCACAAGCCGCTTTTGAAACTACCTTCCAGCGAAGACAGGTGCCGGAGAACATCCCTGAGTTTGTTCTATCGTTACCGGGCGGCACTGGAACCGATTCGTTATCCCTGGATATACCCCAGGCTTTGTTGGCGACCAGGATGGTAAAAAGCCGCAGTGAGGCTAGAAGACTCATCGCCCAGGGCGCTTTAAAAGTTGATGGGAAATCCGTAGGCCAGGAGACCATCCCTGTTCCTGCTGACAGCGCCTTAACCATAACCCTGGGCAAGCGACGGTTTGCCCGTCTTAAACTGGTATCTGTACCCCAGAAATGAATTAAGAAATCTTAGCGGAGGTTATAATATATGCAACTGCGTATCCCAGGTCCAACCCCCCTTCCACCTCAGGTCATCGAGGCCATGAACCGGCAGATGATTAACCACCGGGGCAAAGAATTCGGGGAAATAATACGGCAGATAACAGGCAGATTGCAAACCCTTTTCCAGACGAGAAACGACATCTTCCTGTTAACCGCTTCCGGCACCGGTGGAATGGAAGCCGCTGTCGTCAATACCCTATCTCCCGGAGACCCCGTGCTGGCAATATCCTGTGGCTTTTTCGGGGATAGATTTAGCGACATCGCCCGCGCCTATGGAGCGGAAGTAACCATGCTGAACTTCGAATGGGGTAAACCAGCCGACCCCGATACCCTTCGCCAGGCCTTGAAACAAAATTCCCGTTATAAAGCGGTGATGGTTGTGCATAATGAGACCTCCACCGGCGTAGCCAATAACCTGGCAGCAATTGCGCCTGTGGTCCGTGAATTTGATAAGTTACTGTTAGTGGACGCTGTTAGCAGTATGGGTGCCGTAGATTTACCGGTGGACAAGTTAGGGCTGGATGTTGTCGCATCCGCTTCCCAGAAAGCCTGGATGTCACCACCCGGACTGGCTATGGTAAGCCTCAGCCCCCGCGCCTGGAAAGCTCAGTCCCAGGCAAAAATGCCCCGATGCTACCTTGATTTGGCCGAAGCCAGGAAATTCTATGAAAAAAACCAGACTCCCTGGACGCCAGCAGTAGGCACCGCTTACGGCCTGGCCGCGGCGCTGGAGTTAATGATAGCCGAAGGCTTACCTGGAATAGCCGCCCGCCATGAAAAGATAGCCAAAAAAGCGCGAGATGGGGTTAAAGCCCTGGGGCTGTCTCTGTTCCCGGATGAGAAATGCGCCTCTGTAACCGTAACGGCCGTAAAAGCTCCTGATGGAGTGGATGTTAAGAAGCTCCTCCAGACAATGTTAACAGAATACGGTATCGAGCTTGCAGGCGGACAACAAAAGCTGGAAGGTAAGATATTCCGTATCGGTCATCTAGGCTGGGTAAGCGAAAAAGAAATGGACGACGTTATACAGGCTCTTGCAAAATGCCTGCCTAAGGTCGGCTATACAAAGCAGAATCCGGTCAGTAAATAATAAAAATGAATATCGAACATAAAACCGAAAAGCGTCCCAGGGTACTAATTGCTGACCCTATAGCTAGCGAAGGTATAAAACTCCTCAGTGGCTTCGCCAGCACGGATGTCCAGTTGAAGCTCCAGCCGGCTGAATTATTGAAAATCATCGGTGAATATGAAGGGTTGGTGGTACGTAGCGAGACTAAAGTTACCGCCGAGATCATTAACGCGGGGAAAAAACTCCAGGTTATCGGACGGGCCGGGGTGGGTGTTGACAATGTAGACGTCGAAGCCGCCACCCGCCGTGGAATTGTGGTAGTAAATGCCCCAACGGGCAATTCTATTTCCGCCGCCGAACATACTATAGCTATGATGCTGGCATTATGCCGTCACATCCCGCAAGCTCATAGCCTGCTTAAAGGCGGCGTATGGGAACGTAGTAAATTCACCGGCATCGAAGTAAAAAATAAAACAATAGGGATAGTTGGTCTGGGCAATGTGGGCGCCGCTGTAGCTCAACGGGCCGTCGGATTGGAAATGAAGGTAATAGGTTTCGACCCGTTTATCTCTGCCGAATACGCCCAACGCCTGCAGGTACGGCTGGTAACTCTGGACGATCTGTTCCAGGAATCCGATTTTATAACTGTCCACGTACCTTTATTACCCCAGACAAAAAATATTATCGGCGAACGCGAAATAGCCAAAATGAAACCCTCCGTGCGCATTATTAATGTAGCCCGGGGCGGACTGGTCAACGAAGAAGCCCTGTTCAAAGCCCTGGAGGAAGGCCGTGTTGCCGGGGCGGCGGTAGATGTTTTTACCGAAGAACCGGCACGGAACAACATTCTGATACGCAGCGATAAAGTAATCCTCACCCCCCATCTGGGAGCTTCGACAGTTGAAGCCCAAACAGGTGTGGCAGTAGATACAGCAGAGCAAGTAATAGCGGTTCTGCAGGGAAAACCAGCACGGTACGCCGTAAACGCCCCACTTATCCCGGCAGATCTTTATCCCATCCTGGGTCCCTATCTGGGGGTAGCTATTGCAGTGGGACGCCTTGTCTCGCAGCTCGCTGGCGGCCAGATGCAGTCTATCCACATACAGTACGATGGAGAAATTGGCAACCATAACACCACTGCTCTTAAAGCTGCTGTCCTTGGCGGCTTGCTAGAAATAGTCAGCGAAGAGCGGGTTAACCTGGTAAATGCCAATATGGTGGCGCAACGCCGGGGATTACAAGTCGTGGAGCACAAGGGTGGAACCTCCGAAGTTTATACCAGCCTGCTTACAGTCCGCGTCGACACCAGCACCGGTTCTACTTCCGTATCCGGTACCAATATGCGGGGAGAACCCCACATTGTACGGGTAAACAAATACTGGATAGATGTTGTGCCAACGGGCGGCTACTTCCTGTTTGCCGACCACCGTGACCGGCCTGGACTGATAGGCACAGTAGGCAACATAACCGGCAAGGCAAATATAAACATCCATTCTATGCAACTTGGCCGTCTCGGGCCGAGGGGCGAT
>JACVQG010000359.1 GCA_015661045.1 Dehalococcoidia bacterium
AGCAAGGCTACTTCCAGCGGACGTATGCCGAGAATGCCTATAAAATCCAGAAGGCATTTGAGAAGGGTGAAATTCAGCGGGTCGGAGTCAACATTTTCAGGGAGGAGGAGGAAACCAAGCCTTTCCGGATTTACCGGGCCGACCCCAGGATCGAGGCCAAGCGGATAGCTCGGGTAAAGGATGTGCGAAAAACCCGCGATAATGCCAGGGTGAAAGAAGCTCTGGGAAAGATAAAAAAGGCAGCCTCGGCAGAGGCCAGTGCGGATAATAACCTCATGCCCCTCATGATAGAGGCAGTCAGAGCCTACGCCACAGTCGGTGAGATATGCGATGTTTTAAGGGGAGTCTGGGGCGAATATGAGGAGCACCAGCTAATTTAAAAGGTCTAAACAGATGAGCGCTGCTCGGAAGTTGTAAAGTTGGAGACAAGCTCTTGGAAGAGATGAATGAGGTGATGGTAGCATGACAGAACTGGAGAGGATAATTGCCACGTTAAGGGAGAGTATGCTTTTCCTGGCAGAAAGGTATGGAGTGAAGACACTTCAGGTCTTTGGTTCCTACGTGAGAGGAGAGCAAAAGAGGAGGAGCGACGTAGATATCCTGGTGGAGTTCAGTGATACCATCGACCTGCTGGATTTCATAAACCTGGAAAGGCGACTCAGCGAGTTGCTGGGAGTGAAGGTTGACCTGGTTATGAAGGATGCCTTGAAACCCCGCCTCAAGGACAGGATACTGGACGAGGCGCTGTCTGTATGAAACGGGACTACAGGCTCTACCTTGAGGATATGCTTGAGGCTATGGACAAGATAGAGCGGTACACCCGCGGTCTGACTTTTGAACAGTTTTCGGGCGACGATAAGACAGTGGACGCTGTAATCAGGGGCTTCACCATCCTCGGGGAAGCGGCGAAGAACATACCGTCAACTCTGAGAACAAAATACCCCGATGTGCCGTGGAAGGATATAGCCGGGATGCGGGACAAGCTGGTGCCGAGTATTTCGGAATCAGATACGAGGTACTGTGGGAGACGATTAGAAAACGTTTGCCTACGTTACGGTCTTTATTCGAAGCAATCTTGAAAGAGATGGACGAGAAGGCGGGTCAAGGATGACCGTGGCGCCACTGAAAAAACTAAAATTGGATTTGCATACCCATTGCTTCGAGGCTACCCGGCGCGAGGCTGATGTAAGCGCTGTGGAGACTATAATAAAGCAGGTTAAAGCACGGGGATTGGATGGCATCGCTGTAACCGACCATAACTATAAGTCCTACGGGGTTAAGTTCAAAGAGATAGCGGAAAAGCACTTCAACGGCCAGGTTTTGATTATCCCGGGACATGAGATCAGCATGTATTCTGTGGAGGTAGTGGAGCTATTTCTTTCCGATGGCTTGGTTTTCCGGTTCATTGCCCATCCCGGCTACCCCTTGTGGGACTACGTATACGGGCTGGATACCGTTCAGGGTATTGAGATAGAAAACGGTATGCATACATGGCAGATAGACAAGGCCAAAGTGCGCGAGGTGGCGGAAAAGCACGGCCTGGTATTGCTGGCTAACAGCGATGCTCACTCTGTAGAAGATATAGGTAAATTTTACAACGAAATCTCCCTGGAAGAGCTTTATTCCCGGGCGCGAGCCCAAACACCGATTACCTGAAAAGAAAGGCCACGTACAACTCAGGGGTTTTCGTCCTTGCCAGCCATTGCCTCCTAAGTGACTGGCATCTCAGCATTTGGCCGATTGTACCGTAATCCGGATGCTTAAATTAAACAATTTGGACAACAGGTACTGGGATACAACAAGCTTTTTATCAATTACATCTAACTTCGCCCACGAACCATTGCTTTTTGCAATCTCTGAGGAGCTATCCGATTTTCTGGAAGTGTATTTCTGCATATATTTTCTTCGTCCAGTTTCTTGACCAGCGAATCAATCCACCCATAACAAAGCGCTTCCTCTACTGCCTCTTCATAGCGTAGAGAGAGCTTGCCAGAGTCTTTTTTGTAATATGCAATCCAGACCTCTTTTTCTTTGTCATGGTTATTCTTTAGCCACTCACGCCATTCTGTCCGGTTATTGAATAGTATAGCACTCATAGATTTATACTCGTGGAAAAGTGAATTGGAGAGACATTACAGGTGTGGTGGGCCCGGACGGATTCGAACCATCGACCAATCGGTTATGAGGGGCCCGGACGGATTCGAACCATCGACCAATCGGTTATGAGTGTTCAAGTTCTCCATCGCCTACCTCCTGTAAAAGTTCCCGCTCATTATACGGTAAAACTATACAGTAAAACTGACACAGGGTAAAGGGGGCATTACCCAAAATCCACCACCTATTGAATCTGGCCAAAGCGGCAGTTCATTCACCAAGTCGGTGAGCATTCCTATTCTGGAGGTGGCAATTAACCTCTCCCTTTGGTAAAGGGAGATTCAGAGGGATTTGATGGTGGATTAAGGTTACCAGTGATCAGGTATGGGGACCAGGCCATGATTCACATTGCCGCCATATTGGCCCATCACCCTAGTTGTTGGCTCACACATTGAACTTAATGGACAAATGTAGGGTCTATCGAACTAAATGTCCAACGGTGATAAGGTCTGGTTAAAGCAGCACACATTCAAGCCATCTCAGTTTTGCAACATCAACAGGCCTAAGCCGTCTTCCGTGCCGAACCACATTTTCCCTTTGGAGTCCTGGGCTGCGGCTGTGACACGGTTGTCTGCAAGGCCGTCCTTAGCGGTGACTGTCGAACGTCGGTCATTACTAAACTAATTACTGTATGGGTCTATTATATATTTAATAGGGGAAAAGCTTTATGCAAA
>JACVQG010000078.1 GCA_015661045.1 Dehalococcoidia bacterium
CTTGCTCAGCACATAATATTTGCCGTGGCCCATCATACCTGGTGTCTGGAGGCCGCCGCCTACGGTGCTCATAAGACTGGTGAATGTCATGCCGCAAGGGGTTTGGCCGTAATCGTCACGGGAGACAATCATCACGCCATTTGTCTCAGGCAGGAGTACCATCACACACTCACAGCAGCCACAGGTGGTCATCGGAGCATCCATCAAGGAGTACAGTGTCATGCGCTGTACAGCCATATTGGTATGTTCATAGACGAATTTATTGGCCCCTTCCCACTCACCCTTGGATGCGTCAATAGTCTGTCCCTTGGGCACCGGCTGGTTGGGGCCGTGGGGGTTGATTTCAAAGGAAGCCCTGCAGTCCAACCAGTTATAGGCGCCACACAATCCCACCCTCTCCGGGTTAATTACACAAATATGGGTCGGAGCAAAGGACTGGCACAGGGAGCAACTATAGTAAGTATCTACAGCCTCGTCCGTAAGGTTAGCGGTGCGTACGTTACGTTCTTGATAAACTACTCTGGCTTGTTCCAATAGCTCTTTAACTTTATTAGGTTCGGTATAAAAGGTTATCTGGATTTTGTCCACAATGGCGCCAAAGTGATTATGGAACGCTGCGAAGAGAATATCTCCGATATGCTTAATCTTGAAGCCCTTGCTTACAGCGTTTTTACCGAATCTAATCCAGGTAATATCGCGCTGCCCCATGTGCTGAATACCCTCGGCGCCGTTGGTGAAGTGGTGGATTTGCCTTTCAAGCACCGGTTCGAAGTCTTTATTCATCTTGCGCCCGGCAACATCTACTACAATACCCAGGGGCATTTTGGACCCCATCGGAGCATCATCGAGTTCGGGGCCTATAACTGTAATCTTACCATCTTCTATTTCGTCCAGTTCTTTTGTTCTCAGCCACTCAAAGGCCATTCCACCTTTACCACCGAACTCAACCCTTAAATTCTCTTTGCGAACTACCTCGCCCTCAAAGGCCGGGCCGTAAGCTACCGGGATTTTAACCTGGGCAACCTTGATCTTAATACCGCGTATCTCAATACAACGCTGCACCAGTTTTTCAGCTTTTTCCAGATCATCTTTACCCGGGATATCGTCAAAGGGCAGACTAACTACGTGTTCGTATCTGGTGATACCTGTGGGCAATACATTGGGGATTGCTGTATCAGCAATAACAGGGAAGCCGTAGTTTATAGCCCCGGCGGCGGTGGCATACTTAAGGTCATCTACCGGACCCAGGGCGAGGGCGAAGGCGAAACAGCGGAATTTGTTGTAGAGAAGGTTCGCTCTAGCATCCCCGGCCTTGAAACCGCCGAAGCTGATACCGGCGCGGGTAGCATATCCCAGGGCGTAAATAGCGGAGACAGTATCGGTTCCGAAGGTTACTGTGAAAGTATCATACCCCAACTCTACCCCGGATTCCAATAGCTGGTCAACTATAGAACGTCCATTGTTGTTGCCGCATAGAAACACGAGCTGGCCTTTAGACTGTAGCTCACGGACAATCTTTACAGCCACTTCATTGCTCTTGGCAGCGCCGATAATAGCGGCGAACCCGGGCATACGGCCATCCACCATCTGGATACCCCAGGAACGCATCTGGACATCATCAATGGGGCCGTTCATCTTGTAGCCGTTCCTGGTCTCGGGCTGTTCACCTTTGGCCCATCGGATTCCCTCGATGACCTCTTCGGCGAAAAGAGTAGCCATACCCGCATCCAGGGTTTCTCCTAAATAGGGGAGCCACAAATTGCCGCGGGGTACCGGCGGTAAAAGGTCTTTAGCGTGCTGGACGGGCCATGAGAGGTCGGCCAGTTTTTGTACCTTATGACCGGTAAGGCCGTAGATTACAGGGAGAAAATAAGTGGTATTGGGAAAAGCTACCGGGGTCTCAGGCCCCATATTCTTCAGCGCATTCTGTAAGAGCTTATCGGCTTCATCTACAATGCCGCGAGCTCCCCGAATGGCAGAAGTAGCAATAAATCTAGACATTCCGAATCCTCCTAATTAATAGACCAAAATTAATAGCGCCGGAAATCACCGGTCATCTTGGCATCCATAGGGTCTGTAGCGGCCATCCTGGCTGCCTTGTTAAATCCGGGGTTGGGGGCGCTTTTCCCTATGGGGAGCACTCCCGCGGACGGGGAACGCAACAGGCGTAGCGCTTTGTCCAGGTGCGCCTCCTCACCGTGAACAGTCACTAATACCCCACCGGTACTTAATCCGAATTCATAATAACCATAGGTATCAGCCGTAGCCCCGATAGCCTTGGCCAGTGCTTTATCAGTCTCTTCCTTAGAGATATGTTTGGCTAATGCCCCCAAAGCAGTGACCTCGCCCACTTTAGAAAGGGTGAGTTGAGTTGCTCCGGCTCCGACTAAAGACAAAAGGCGGCGGCCTTCCTTCAGGCGCAACAACACACCTATTTCCTCTTGTTTGTAGCCTTTGGCCAGGAGTTCTCCTACTATTTTTTGGGCGGTTTCAGGGTCGCGAAATAAACGTGCGATAGTTTTTTCCACGAGTGTCTCCTTAACTAAGATTTAGGGTAATCAGAAAGGGGCGTAATACGACAATTTTAACCATAACACCGATTTATTTTAGCATTGGCTGAAGCGGTAGTCAAACACTAAATTTTTCAAAGGAGGAGTTTATGTTATAGCAATCTGATAGACGAATAATGAATGGCATATTATGGTGATGTGTTTCCGCAAGTTACGCCATTCACAATGAAAACCTGCATGATTTATTTTAAAAGCCTGTCGTACTGGAGAGATATTATAGGAATGCGCTATAATAAGGCCGATAATATGCCAGTTCTCTTTTTAGTAGCTACACCAATTGGCAACCTGGAGGATATTACCCTGCGGGCGTTAAGGGTATTGCGGGAAGTGAAGCTGATCGCGGCGGAGGATACCCGTCGTACTCACATCCTTCTATCCAAATATGATATTAAAACACCTGTCACCAGCTATTATGAACACAGCAAGAAAGCCAAGTTATCCTACCTTTTAGAGCGCCTCCAGCAAAACGATGTAGCTCTGGTCTCCGAGGCAGGTATGCCGGGCGTTAATGACCCGGGATATGAACTGGTTACAGCCTGTATCCAGAATAATATTCTTGTTGTACCAATCCCCGGTCCTAGTGCTCCCGTAGCGGCGCTGGCAGTTTCAGGATTACCTACAGACCAGTTTTTCTATGCAGGTTTTTTACCTAGACTTTCAGGCCCCAGACAACGATTTTTGAAGGCGATGGCTGCTTATCCGTTTACACTGATATTCCTTGAAGCCCCTCACCGGGTACTCGCTTCCCTGGCAGATATGGAACGGTGTCTGGGCGACCGGGAGGTTGCGGTATGCCGTGAGTTAACCAAAATTCATGAAGAAGTGTTCAGGGGCACACTGAGCCAGGCGCTGGCCCATTTTCAGCATCCCCGGGGTGAGTTTACCTTGATTGTGGCCGGTCAAAAACCCCAACAAGCAGAGCTAACGCCCGATGTAGAGGAGCAACTCAGGCAACTCAAGGCCCAGGGTAAATCAGCCAGAGATGTTATTGCCCAGGTTGCCAGCAATACGGGGCTGACTCGCAAGCAACTATACCGGGTATGGCTTAAGGTGTAATGATTGGATAATTTCTGTAAAATAAAATCCCCCGTCTTCGACACCCCCTTTTCCAAAGGGGGCCAGGACTTTGGCTTTTTTCAATCCGTGTTGACGTAAGCACAGCAGAAAAAGAATGGATTTTGATATTTTGAAGACTTCGGTTAGGATTTTGTTTTGAGGCGAAGTCGGAAATATTCATTGAGGCGAACGAGTCTGCCCGGAAGTACCCCCTTCCGACACGGGAAGTGGTTGGGGTTAGGTGTGCCACTTCCTCCTTGACGAAACAAGAACTATAGTTCTATTATTAGGCCATGTCAAAAAGAAAAAGCTTTAATCCCAAGAAAGTTCCACGGCCTACCAGTCCCACCGATAAAATTCCATCTGAACCGAGAGGATTCTACGCCGATGCCCTATCCAACGTTGAAAAGGAGCGCTTGCCGGAGGCCAGGCAACTTGAGGGCCTGGATGAAGAGATCGCTTTGCTGCGGGTGAAGCTGAACCAGTTGGTGGCCGAGCACCCCGACGATATGGATGGTCTTGTCAAAGCGGTCCGCTTGCTGTTGCAGGCAGTAGCCACCAAGTACCGCCTGTCTCCTCAGGCAAAGAATGACCTGTATGAGAGTTTCGCCGGTGTTATGAAAGGAATCGGTGGGATGATGTTACCGGAGGCGTTCAGGTTGGACAAAGAGGAGTAAGCAGGCGTTATGGTTGCAAACGGAAAAGCCGGGGGCGCTGAAAAACTGGCAGCCGCCCTGCGCAAGTTTATCCCTGTTAGGAACTCGAACCCGGCCAGGGTTGACCTGACGCCCGGCTGTGCCTTCGGGGTGGTGGTGGATGAGCGCCTTAAGGAAATGGAACGTCAGTTGAGCGAGGTCAAAGACAGGCTAAACGGTCTTATTTATCTGGTTATCGGGGCGGTGGTGGTAGAGGTGGTTTTAAGTCTTATTAAATGAAGGAAGGACGAAAATCCCCTATCCCCCTTTACGTAAAGGGGGTAGGGCTCCGTCACCCCTCTCTGCCAGCGGAGAGGGGGCAAGGGGGTGAGGTTGCCTTATGCCCATATTACATAAACTCCGTCCCTATCAGGTGGTAATAGGCTCGGCTATCCTGGATAGCATTCTGTACCACAAGGGACTCACTTTTTCGGTGGAGATAGCCCGACAGGGCGGCAAGAACGAGCTGTCGGCCCAGCTTGAAGTCTTGCTCCTCACCCTGTTCATATATAAGGGCGGCGACGCTATCAAGGGCGCTCCCACATTCAAGCCCCAGACAATTATCAGCATACAGCGTCTTAAAGAGCGCATGAACGACGCCGGGTATGGCGGCTTTTGGACCTCCGAACATGGCTACATCATCCAGCTGGGAAGGGCCAGGCAGCTTTTCCTCAGCGCCGACCGCTCCAGCCATATAGTCGGCGCTACAGCCCATATCCTTCTGGAGATTGACGAGGCCCAGGATGTGGACAAAGACAAGTTTGCCAAGGAGTTCAAACCCATGGGTGCGGCCACCAATGTCACTACTGTCCTCTACGGCACTCCCTGGGACGACTCCAGCCTGCTGGAGCAGATAAAGCAGTCCAACCTGGAACTGGAACGGCGGGACAGTATTCGCCGTCACTTCTCGTACGACTGGCAGGAGGTCGCCAAATATAATCCCGATTACCTGGCCTATGTGGAGGGTGAGAGGCAGCGCCTGGGAGAGAGCCACCCATTGTTCCTGACCCAGTATTGCCTCAAACCCCTGGCCGGTGGTGGTGGCTTTCTCAGCCCTGCACAACGGGCACAGATGCAAGGGAATCACTACAGACAGCGCCATCCCCCCGAAAGGGCACAGCATGCCGTGCCCCTACATGGCAAGGCCACCTTCGTGGCTGGTATAGATATAGCAGGACAGTCAGAAGAAGCGGAGGATGCCGCCCTGCGTTCTCTCAAGCCACGCCAGGACTCGACTGTGGTTACCATCGGCGAACTGGACTATTCCGTTTGCGATTCAATAATAAAACAACCTCGTTTGCTGATCCTGGAGCACTACTGGTGGACGGGCAAGCCCCATGCCAGCCTCTACCCCCAACTGCTGGATGTCATGAAGAATATCTGGGGTTGCTCCAGGGTCGTGGTGGATAACACCGGGGTAGGGCAGGGGGTAGCCAGCTTCCTTGAGAGATCCCTGGGCAAGAACACGGTGGTAGCCTTCCAGTTCACACAGTCCAGCAAATCCAAGCTAGGCTTCGGCTTGCTGGCAGCCATCAACGCCGGCCGGGTGAAGATGTATGCCGCCGATAGCTCGCCTGAATACCAGGAGTTCTGGCAGGAGATGGAGCGGGCCAGAAGCTTCTACCGTCCCAACCAGACGATGAACTTTTTTGTTGACCCCGCAGAAGGGCACGATGACTTTTTAATGAGTCTGGCGCTGGCGGTAGAGGCGACGGAGGGCTACGAACCCCGTCGGGCTAAAGGACATATGAGAGAGGAGAACAACTTGTAAGAAATCACAAGCACCAAGCATCAAATACCAAAAGTTTGGGATTTGTTATTTGGGATTTGGAATTTGCGGCGGGTAGCCGCCGTATGAGGGGAACGAGATGGATAAGTTTAATGTATGCGATGATTTGCCCCCTGAGTTTTGTCAGTATAGAGATGAAGGTTGTGCTATGGAGCCTTCCTGCCTGGCCTGCGCCCTGCCCCACTGTATTCACGATGAGCCAGCTCAAAGCCGACAGCTTAAACACCGCCAGCGGGATAATGAGATAAGACGGGCCTACCGGCAAGGGTCACCTATCCCCGGACTGATACAGCGTTTCCACATCAGCCGTAGAACAGTATATAGAATATTGCAGAGGAGTTGACGATGATCCAGATTACATTACCCCAGCAACTGGTCCGCCGCGACCTGTCCCGACACCGCGCCTATCAGGAGAACCTGGACTTTTACGAGGGTTCCCAATGGCTTGGCAATGCACGCCGCCGAGAGCGCCGACTCACTTTCAACTATTCTAAAACATTCATAGATAAAATGACCTCCTACCTGATGAGCAGCGTCAGCTTCTCGGTGGAACCGGTTGGGGAT
>JACVQG010000079.1 GCA_015661045.1 Dehalococcoidia bacterium
CCCGTTCAGTTTGCAAGAAAGTACCAAACGTCAATAGCTACCCTACTTTACTACGTTTGTTTACCAATGCCCCGGTGAGCTGGTATTCCGTCTCCAGGTTCAGCCAGAACCGCGCCGGTATCTCCGGCATGACTTCATCGAGTTGCCGGCGAAGTTGTTCCAACTTTTCATTATCAGCGGCCATTGCGTCCTAACCCATAAGCGAATCTCTAATCAAGGGATTGAAAATGTGGAGCTATGAGCTTATCCAGCATAGCCCGTAACTCAGTCAATACCTCAACAAGCGGCGGCAGCAGCCTTATCTGTTGACCCAGGTCTTTTTCCCAGTATCGTTTCAACCCATCGAGGTCTTTGGGGAAGAAGTCACCCAGGTTCCGGATAGCGAGACCTTTATGCGTAAGCTTCTGTTTTAAGACCGTGACCAGGAGCTTGAAATCGAGATTGACGTGTTGTTCTTTGAGAAGCCGCCATACATCGTAGTAGTCCCGGGACTTACCCCGCTCCAGCAGACTTCTCATCTTCTCAGCGAGCAGTTCCTCAAGGGGATATACCAGCAACTTTTGCCCCTCAGATGAGAAAGGCGCAGTCAGGACCTTCTGGCAATCAGGGGCAAGGCATAATGGCTCATCAAAACTCAAGTCCATGAAAATCATACCGGTGTAGGATAATGGCCCGATGAATTGGACCCTGACACGGGCATAACCATCCGGTTTGTGCAGCATCTTCGTGGCTAGACGTACCTGGGAGGCTTGCTCTACCTGACGATACCACCTGTCAAGCTCTTGCCGAAGCTCACCTTTTTCCATATCGCGCTTCACCGTGAAATCCAGGTCTTCCGAATAGCGCCAATCGGCGAAGTAGACTTTGCGCAGGGCAGTACCTCCCTTGAATACCAGCAATTCGCTAAGAGTGGATACCTGTGACAGAGATTTGAGTACCTCGGTGAGGACGTAGTCTTTTTCCAATGTGCCCAGTGCCACCTTTTCACGATTGGCCAGTCTCTGGAGTTCAGACTTAGATATTATCAACCTTCAGTCCATTGCGTGAATTCTTTTTCCGGAACATTTACTATTACTCTCCACCGTTGGATATGCTGGCCTTGCGGGTCTGCCAGAGTGTCGAGCAGCGTGTAACTGTTACCGAGGTTCTCACGAAGAATATCGATAGCTTTGCTGGCTTTAATACCTAGCTTTTCTAAAAGGTAGCCCAGTCGCTTGCTCACCGCGCTGTTTCCGTTCCGCCGGGCATATTCAGACATTTTGGGGAAGTCCAGTTCATCGCGACCGAACGAAATTGCCTTTGCTACCTCGACTACGCCACCTGAATACTTCGGCAAATCAAGACAATCTACAATGGTCTTCTCACGTTCTGAAATATTCACTGGATTACCGTCTATAAGCACCTGGGTCGCCCCGAAAAACTTACTTTTGTTCAAACAGACGAAACGATAGGTTACGCCGGAAATTTCCAGAGTAGTCTTCAGTTTCCGCCTGGTCGAAATGATGAAAACAGTTCGGCTGACCTGTTCAGTATAACCATAATAGTTGAGGGCGCTACGGAATCCAATATAATAAGGCTCAATCAAATGGGAAGCTATTACGAATTCATGTTCCGTCCATTCGCCCTCGCGCCCGGCTTCAAACGGGAGAATAAGGTACTTGCCCTTTTCAATTCGCTGAAGCCAGCCCCGTTTAACCAGAGTGAACATCAATTTGCGTAATCGTCCGTCACTGCTGCCGTAAACCCTGGCGGCGTCCTCAAAAGTGAAAAGGCGTTTGCCTTGCCTGGACATCTCTGTCAAAAGGTTGCTTCCCTTTTCGCCCAGAGTCCTGATATTTAGTGTCATAATAATTACCTTTCAGGGAACTATTATAGCACGATATTTAAAATATGGCGATGCGTTGCTTTAGCCAATGAAAAGGCAAGAAGAACACAGATTGTAGCAAGAATACGACTGGAACACGCGATATCTTTGCATTCTAACCCACCGGTACGGAGACGCCGTGGCAACATGAGTGCTCGCTTAAACGCAGATTACGGACAGGCACGAACTGGAAATAGCTACCCTACCTTACTACGTTTGTTTATCAATGCCCTGGTAAGCTGGTAATCCGTCTCCAGATTCAGCCAGAACCGCGCTGGTATCTCAGGCATGACCTCCTCGAGTTGCAGGGCGGTACCGGCGGTAATGGCTTTCTTCCCATTGATAATCTCATTTATAGCGTTCAGCGGCCGCCCCATGCGCCTCGCCAGTTCCTTCTGAGAGATACCTCGCGCCTCGATTTCCTCAGCCAGGTACTCACCGGGAGGGATTGCAATATCGGGGTAAGCATCAGTCTTAGTCACCATGGTAATCCTCCACATCCATAATACGCAATTTGTCTTCCTGGACTTTTTCAATAATAAGCCGATAGTTGCCCGTAAGAGTTAACGAGTACTGTCCGTCGCGGGTCCCTTTCAAAGGGTGCAATTTCAATGCCTTGTACCCATAGAGTTGGGTGAATTTGTCCGTAGCTCTCAGAACGGCCAGCCGCTGGATATATTTCCGGCCAATCGGAATTCCGAAAAGACGGCTGGCCTCTGATAGGCTTACACTTGCGTTAGCCAGGCGATTTGACGAGAAATCTATTTCCACCCATACACCCTTAAGGCTAATTTACGTCAATATATTCAACTTGTCAAGCGGTATTTTAAGCCCAAAGCATGGTAATTAAATTTAATTATTGTTTCAACGATAAACATCTTTGCGACGGCTAACTTTTACTATCCAGACAATGAACTCATTATCTTGAACTGAGTATACGACGCGATACCGTCCCTGACGGAGGCGGTACCTTTCCTGACCCGTTAACTTTTCGCAACCAACGGGTCGTGGCTCTGTGGTTAGTGACTGAATCCGTTCGAGAATCTTGTTCGTATCTTTCTGGGGAATTGCCCTGAAGTCTTTCTCGACCGACGCTCTGAAATAGACTTTATATTCGGCCATCTTTCCTTAACCTTATGACCATTTCGTCATAGGTCAGCAGGGGCTCTCTGCCCCTTTCCTCAAATGCTGCAATATCCTCAGCATCCTCCGAAAGGGATTCTCTAACGGCATCGTTTACAAGCTCCGATACTGATTTAGAGATAGCAACTGATTTTAGACGTAGCGCCTTGTGCAAATCAGAGTCCAGGTATATAGTGGCTCGTTTGGTTTGGGAAGTCATAATAACACCTCACTGTGTTATATTACTATAATATTATAGCGCCATAACGTCAAAACGTCTTATTGAAATTAATCTTTCAAGCAAGCCAGAAGTTAAAACACAGATTGTGCTCCATGGTAAAGTTCAATCGTGCTTTTTTCATTAGGCACTCTCTTTATTTGGGCCATCGTTCGTCTAGGCGCTTAACGAGTTCATTAATTGATGTCGTGAGGTTATCCAGTTTGCCATTGAGTTCCTTGAATGATTCTCTATTAGATTTACCAGAGTTTCTAACCTGTAAAATTACACATATAACTGACATGTAGAAAAAGAAAGCAATCAGAAACCCCAATATTCCCGAAGCAGTCCCAGGGTGACCATTGGCATATATCCACAATAACGGGAGGATGATAGTTGAGACAGTCCAAACTATGTTTATCACAGTTTCCCATCCTTTGTCCCAGTCACGTTCAATACGCCGAAAGGGCCATAAAGGGTCGTTTGGCCGCTTAGACATGATGCGCCTCCTGCTGACAAACTATTCGGCAGGTAGTATACCCTACTTGGGTGTTCTTGACTATATCTCATTGTATTAATCCTTTCTAGCAAGAGTGCCTAATTACTTTGACGAAGAGTGAACTTTACCTGCTCCATGAACTGTTTGCTTTAAGCTGTAAGTATACGTATAATTTGTAAACAGGCTGTAGAATTCAACCTGCCTCTGGAACACACCCGCTTTAAATTAGAGTCGGGTTAAACACTTTTCTGCAAAACAATTCAGAAGGAGTCAATTTAGTAGTGAATACTTGTGATTTTGATCAATTCAAGGGTTCATCAAATTATGTTACCTCTGAGCCATTAAGAAACGCAGTTAATGTAAGTATCGCTCTGGGAAGGCCGTTATTAATCAGGGGAGAGCCGGGGACAGGGAAAACCCAGTTGTCTCACAGCATAGCTAAGGGATTGGGGAAAAAGTTGTTTACCTGGAACATAAAATCAACTACCAAGGCTCAAGAGGGGCTATATGTTTATGATACGGTACAAAGGCTTAACGACAGCCGTTTTGGCGATAAAAATGTTTCAGATATCAAACAATATATCAAGCTGGGTAAACTGGGACAAGCCTTTACTTCTCCCGAACAAATTGTGTTACTTATCGACGAGGTAGACAAGGCTGATATTGAGTTTCCCAATGACCTCCTTAACGAACTGGATGAAATGAGTTTCTATATTCCGGAGACCAATGAGACCATCTCCGCCATCCACCGGCCGATAACGGTTATCACCAGTAATGCTGAGAAGGAGCTTCCGGATGCTTTCTTACGGCGCTGTATATTCCATTATATTGAATTCCCCAACCATGAGTTGATGGAGAAGATTGTCAAAGTTCACTATCCTGATATTAAGAATAACCTTCTCCATGAGGCGCTGAAAACCTTTTACTCGCTCAGGCAAATTGATGAATTCAGAAAAAAGCCCTCAACCAGCGAGTTGTTAGACTGGATTCGCGCTCTCCTGGCCTCAGACATACCCCACGATAAAATATCTTCCGAGATCCCTCTAATTAGCGCTCTGTTAAAAAAGGAGCAGGATTATAATCACCTTGTAAACACTTACATGACCAGGGTGGGCGATAACTTTGTTATCAGACGGAAATAGGCATGTTAACCGATTTTTTTTATACTCTAAAAAACAGGAAAGTACCGGTTTCCATTACCGAATGGATGACCCTTATGGAAGCGCTTTCCAAAGGTTATATTTCTAGTCTGGATGAGTTTTACTATCTGGCAAGAGCCATACTGGTTAAAAGCGAAAACCATTACGACCAATATGATGTTGCCTTTCAAGAGTACTTCAAGGGAATAGAAGGCCCGGCCGAAATCAACCAGCAAATACTGGACTGGCTTAAAGACCCTGCAATCCGGAAAACTCTCACCGAAGAAGAACGTGCTTTATTTAAGAGCATGGATTTTGACAAATTACTCGAGGAATTCGAAAAAAGGCTTAAGGAGCAAACAGAGCAGCATGATGGAGGCGGTAATTGGATTGGCAGGGGAGGCACCTCCCCCTTTGGACACTCCGGTTACCATCCTGGCGGTATCAGGATTGGCGGTCAATCAGGGCATGGACATGCTGTAAAAATCGCTGCGGAGAGAAGGTTCCAGAACTATCGGAGTGACCTTACCCTTGATATTCGCCAGATTAAGATGGCCTTAAGAAGACTGCGGCAGTTGAGCCGCACGGGATATGAGGATGAGCTGGACCTGGATGAGACGATAGATGCCACTTGCAAGAACGCCGGCGAGCTTGAATTTATATGGATGCGAAGCCGGAAGAATGCGGTTAAAATGCTCCTGTTAATGGATGTTGGCGGCTCTATGGACCCCTTCGCATTGCTGTGCAGTCAACTTTTTTCGGCGGCCCATTCCAGCAGTCACTTCAAGGATTTTAAATTTTATTACTTCCATAACTGCATTTACGATAGCCTGTATCAGGATATTGAAAGGCGGGGTGCGGTTAGCACCGACCATTTATTGCGCACTATGGAGCCCGACTATAAGGTAGTGCTGGTTGGAGACGCCTCGATGGCTCCCTCGGAACTGATACAGAGGGATGGAATTATCAACTACTATGAACACAATGAAACCGCAGGTGTAGTCTGGCTCAAGCGGATTGCCGACCATTTTACGCATTCTGTCTGGCTAAATCCCGATAACTCAAACTACTGGGACAGCATGTCTGTCAATATGATTAAGAAGATATTCCCCATGTTTGAACTAACCCTGGATGGCCTTGGGGAGGCAATGAAGAAATTGACGGTAAATAAGTGATCGGCCACGGTTTGCTGCATCGAAGACAAACCCAACCAGCAGTCCGCCAGGTACTCACCGAGAGGGATTGCAATATCGGGGTAAGCATCAGTCTTATTCGTATTAGCTATCACTCTTGTCCAAATTAGGTTTTATTTGGACAGCATAAATCACTTAGTTGCTCAAGGAGTAGCCTAATTCGATAGCCTCTATCATCCATAAGGCGAGAATTTACAGGTGTGATTAAATAAGCGATTTGAATGTCCTGCCTGTCCCATGTGGGTAAAAACAATTGGAATTATCACTAAAATAATTTGGACAGCATTTTTATAAACCTCATTTTTCAAGGAGCAATTTCTTGTCTAATAACACGAGTGAAATCAATGAAGAGAGACCTTATTTTTAGCTAATTTGGACAGCAATGATTAGCTATCATGATTGCGTAAGAAAGTGGTGGCACAGGCGTCTCTGCCTGTGTATTCACCATACATTATACTGCTATTTTGATTGCAATTTCGAATTAGTCACATGGTAATCGTCCCGCGTTTAAACTGCGCAGAATAGCAGTCAACAAAGCAAGCTGAGGGGTGTTGACGCCAAGCGACCCGGCGCGGCGCAGCGGCTCGCCGAACATAGCCTCGATCTCCATTACCCTGCCCTCGATA
>JACVQG010000080.1 GCA_015661045.1 Dehalococcoidia bacterium
TGATTCTTTAAGAAAGAGCTTTGTTGCTGGAGAGATAGGAGTGGCCGCCGTCATCCTGTTTATGATCCTTTATTACCGTCTACCCGGCTTTGTGGCCTCCTTGGCCCTCGGTGTGTATGGCATTTTGCTACTGGCTATATTCAAGCTTTGGCCGATAACACTGAGCCTGCCAGGTATTGCTGGATTCATCCTTTCTCTGGGTATGGCAATCGATGCTAATGTCCTTATATTTGAGCGCATGAGAGAGGAGATGCGGGGGGGCCGCACGATTGTCGCTGCCGCCGAGACCGGGTTCCGCAGGGCCTGGCCGGCAATCCGGGACGGCAACTTTACGACAATCATATCTGCTGTGATCCTCCTGTGGTTCGGCAGCCGCTTCGGAGCGGTGCAGGTAACCGGGTTCGCCGTTACACTCATCATAGGTGTATTAACGAGCATGATAACAGCCATCGTAGTTACCCATTCGTTTTTGAGGGCCTTCCTGGCGACTGGCTTGTCCAAAACGACCTGGATGTTCAGGTAGTAAGGAGATAAAATGTTAAATTTGGTTGGAAAAAGATACTGGTTTTTCCTGGTTTCAGCCATTATCGTTATACCGGGTCTTATATCATTATTTATACCACCCGGGCTTCAGGTGGGGATTGAATTTACCAGTGGCTCCAGTTTGACCTTCCACTTTGAGAAACCGGTAGAACAGGCAGATTTGCGGGAGGCCATGACCGGCCTCGGGCACGACGAAGCCATCATCCAGCGCACCGGGGGAGGGGATAGAGATGAAAAAACCAAACTGGAGGACGGCCTGAAGTCCCGTTTCGGCGAGATGACTACACTGGACTTTTATTCCGTGTCACCCCTGGTTGCGGCTGAGGTGGTAAAGGCTGCCATTATCGCCGTTATAGCCTCCTCTATAGGCATGTTGATATATATCGCCATCGCCTTTAGAAAGATGCCGAGTCCATGGCGCTATGGGGCGACGGCGATCATTACCCTCATCCACGATGTGTTAGTGGTTGTGGGTATTTTCTCAATCATGGGCAAGTTCTTCAATACCCAGATAGATGCCCTGTTCATCACTGCCATCCTTACGGTTGTCGGTTACAGCGTAAATGATACTGTGGTAATATTTGACCGCATCAGGGAGAACATGAGCAGAGGCGTTAGCAAGGTGTATGAAGTGGTGGTGAACAGGAGCCTGGTAGAGACACTGGCCCGCTCCCTGAATACAGGCCTGGGCACCATGCTTACGATTGCTGCCATGTACCTATTCGGGGGCGTGACTATCCAGACTTTTATGTTGGCCCTTCTCATCGGTATCACCTCAGGGACTTATAGCGGATTCTTCACTGCGGCAACAATTATGGTGGTATGGGAAAACAAGGAGTGGAAGACCTGGTTCAGAAAGCGGGAAACCAAACCTGCCTGAGGTAATTAATAATGTTTGGCGCCAAAGACGGAGCTGCAGCTAGAGCTGCCGGCGTTCCTCTTGTTTCTATAACGGTACTTATTGCTGCAAAAGTGGTGGTAGGGATTGTTACGGGTAGCATTAGCGTACTGGCAGACGCTTTTGATAGCATGGGTGACCTGCTGGCTGCTGTTATCTCCTTTTTCAGCCTGCGCTTTGCCGCCAAACCCCCGGATGTAGACCATCCATACGGTCACGGTAAAGCAGAAAATATCAGCGCTACGATTGAATCTGTAATAATCTTTGCGGCTGGTTTCTATGTCATCTTCCGTGGAATTCAAAAATTATTTATCGGGACCCATTTAGAGTTCCTGGACGTAGGTATAGCGGTAATGGGCGTTTCCACGCTGGCAAACCTGTTTGTGGGACGGTACCTTTTTCGAGTTGCCCGGAACACCGGTTCCCTGGCCTTGGAAGCCAGCGCGCGGCACCGCAACACCGATTTATACACTTCCCTATCTATTTTTGTCGGCCTGATTATTGTACGCTTCACCGGATTCACCATACTTGACCCTATTATTGCCCTTGGTATCGGCATACTGGTTCTAAAGACCGCTGTTGACGTTTACCGTAAATCGTTCGGCGGTCTGCTGGATGAACGGCTATCCCAGCCTGAGGAAGCTATGATTGTATCCAGTATCCAGGAACACGTGCGGGACTCGGTCACTTTTCACGAATTGAGGACCCGTAAGGTAGGCAGCACCCCGTATATCGAGCTACATTTAGTTATGAGCAAGAACATCACCCTGGAGAATGCCCACGCCATGTGCGACCACCTGGAAGCCGATATCAAGTCGAAGATACCAAATGCGGTAATTACCATCCATTGCGAACCCCGGGAGGGCGAAACCACATTTTCTAATGTTTGAATGACCGGTGATAAAGAGTCCGGTGAGATGGCCTCCGCCCTATCGTTATCTATAAGATACTCAATACATCGATAAGGCACGGTATACTAACAGACACAATCGTTTCAGCGAAACAAAAGAGATGGAACAATGCCACAGCAATCTCCTCCCCCGACCTTTACACTGCTGGTAGATTCAAATCCCAAGGGTGCATCCATTTATCTCAACGGCCAGTTTCGAGGCACCACACCTTCTACTGTCCCTGGATTAAAGGGCAGCTATTCCGTAAGGGTGTCTTTTTCCGGTTATCACGAGCATACGGAAACAGTGAGTGTATCTAAACATGAGTCCGTTTCGTATGCCTTAATGCCTATCGTTTGTGTTCTGGCAGTGGATTCCAAACCGAAGGGAGCCGCTTTATACATCAACGGATTGCTGCGTGGTAATACACCGGCTAAGATCTCCGGGACGAGGGGTAGATATTCTCTCAAGCTAACCCTGCCAGGCTACCGCGACTACGATGCAATAGTAGATGTTGCCGGGATGACCGAGGTTTTGTGTAATCTATCCCCATCAAGTAAATCAAAACAATGATTTGGCATCAACCTCGTAAGAGTGTTTTTGAGGGGAGAACCCATTATACCCCTTGCAAGGGGCACTGCGAAGGATGAAAATAGGCCGCCACCCTGAGCCTGTCGAAGGGCAAGCAAAAGCGCCCCAGTGTTTCGACACGCTCAACTTGGCGATTATTTTCGGGAGGATTTTCCATGCCCAGTTGCATTGAGCACCATTAAGGATGAAAATAGATTGCGACCTGTCATTCTGGAGTCCGCCGAAGGCGTGACGAAGAATCTCAGGGTGGGGATTGTGTTTTTTTCAGTACCCCAGGCTGAAGCCAGGGGCATAGGGTACGCCTCTTAAAATGCGTCTATTTTAGGGGGAAGCCAATTGGAGGAGACTATGAACAACAGTCAAAACGATGTGGTAATTGTGGGCGCTGTAAGAACGCCCTTTGGCAAATACGGCGGTGCACTGAAAGATATTGACTACTACGACCTGGGTGCAATCCCCATGAGGGAGCTGCTGAAAAGGGTTAAGCTCAGCCCTGAAGTAGTAGGCGAGGTGTTCTGGGGGGTTGGCGATACATCGGCATGCAAGGACCCTTATACACCCGTCGCCGCCCGGCAGTCCCTTATAAAAGCTGGCTTGCCCCACGAGACACCATCCATCTCTTTCGATATGGCATGCGTATCGGCGATGCATGCCGTCAAGCTGGCCGCCATGACAATAAAGCTGGGTGAGATAGATTCGGCCATAGCCGGCGGCGCTACCTCCTTCAGCCAGGAACCTCTTATCGCTAGAGGGCTCAGATTTCAGGGATTCCGGCTGGGCGATGTCAAACTGGAAGACCCCCTGTTTGCCCTGGGCTATAAAGACTATAATCCCGTAGCTGTGGATAGCGATAATGTGGCTGCCGAACACGGTATCGGAAGGCAGGAACAGGACGAGTGGGCGCTGCGCAGCCATGTAAACTATGGCAATGCCTGGAAGGCAGGCAAATTCAAAGACGAGATAATGCCCTTGAGCATACCCCAGGAAAAAGGTGAGCCAAAGATACTGGATATTGACGAGCAGTACAGGCCGGATACGACACTGGAAAGGCTGTCCAGACTTAAGACGGTATATGGCACAAAAGCTATCACAGCGGGCAATGCGCCCGGCATGAATGATGGGGCGACTGCTATCCTCCTGATGACTCGCAAAAAGGCCGAGGAACTCGGACTGGAGCCTTTGGCTACAGTGGTTGCCCAGGTATCAATAGCTATAAATGCCAGCCGGCTACCCGATGGACCGGGCTATGCCATGCAGAAGGTCTTAAAGCGTGCTGAACTGAGTATTGATGATATATCGGCCATAGAGATAAACGAGGCTTTCGCCTGCGTGCCTCTGGTATCAACTAAAATACTGGCGGGAGACAACAGGCAAAAGCTAAAGCTGATAAGGGATGAGACAAATATTAATGGCAGCGCCATAGCTATCGGGCATCCCAACACGGCCAGCGGGGCGAGGATAATCATGAATCTGATGTACGAGCTAAGGCGGAGGGGCGGCGGCTATGCACTGGGCGCTATCTGCGGTGGGCTGGCCCAGGCAGATGCAACGGTGATTAGGGTGGGGTAGGAGGCAAAGGGGTTAATGCCAATAAGATTGGTGACAATTTTGATTTTTGCTCAATTCCGCTCATCCCGTTTCATCTTCAGATAATATGCTTGACCCGTTTCTGGGCCAAAAGATAGAATTAAGTTGAGAAGGGGGGCATTGAGTTATGCCTTTATCTCTCCAAGTTCAGGGGTGCATTGAAACATTTTTAGCCGACCATGATTTAGGCTCCTTGTACAGAGAATATAACTGGGATCAGGATACATGGGAGAATGGCTTCTCTGAGATGCGAAAACTCGAAGTTGATTTGACAATGGCGGCAAAAAATGGATGTCTGACCAGAGGCCACATTATAAGAGTCGCAAGATGGGGACGCTTAAGAAATATAAAAAGAATTCAATGTCCTGAAAATATAAGAATAGCTCTGTATGCTGGTGACAATTTAACGGAATACTCCAATATTGATTGTTCCATGCCTCTAAGACTGTTACGAGAGACTATTAAGGGAATAGGACCTACATATCTCAGCAAAGTGTTGATGTTCAGCCGGCCACAGCTATATGCAGCTATTGACACTCGTTTGGTTAGAACATTTGGTAATGGCGACAAAAGCATTGAGGGGCATGGGTGGTTATCACTTGCGGTAAAGAACTATGGTCATGGGTGGTACATTCCAGAATACCAATCTTCATGGCCTGGAGAATATGACACTTGGATAGCGATTCTTCATCACATAGCCCAGTTATGCAATACAAGTGGCCACAAATGTCCACATCCAGACCAATATATTTCTATAGGATTACGTAAGCAAGGAATCTGGATTGTCGCTGACATAGAGACAGCATTGTTTTCCTACGCTTCTAAACGAGTGAAAAAAGAACTCTAACTGAGTAATTTATACTCCATGAACAATCTGACTTTCAGCTTAATCTGCAACTAGGTTTTTCCGGCATTCTTAATCATAAATACAGCTTAGAATACTCAGTTGCCCCTGTTTCTCCCTGAAACAAATGTCGGAGAAGCGGCCGTCCTGCCCTCTAAAACATCGTTGATTCTATCCAGCAAATTGTCAACCTTCTGCTCAACACGGCTGAGGACGCTGGATTTACCCACCTCTTTGGCCAGTACCGTTACTATTAGCTGGTTCAAGCTCAATTTCTCGGTGTCAGCCATCAACGATAGGGCACAGTGCAAAGAAGGAGACATGCGCAACAGAGTTTTTCCGCTGTACCTGTCCCTTTCCACAGGAACAGGTACTTCTTCACCCATCTGTAAGCTATCCAGTATCCAGTCTTTCTTTGCTTCCTCAAGGCTCTGAACAGCCTCTTCCGGAGTTGCACCATGAGACTTACAACCGGGAAGCTCGGGGACCTCAGCTATCCAGAATAGCTCTCCCTCATCTTCCACTTTGCGGAGCAAAACCGAATATGGCAACTGCATATAGTATTTAATTCCCTTATGATTCTCCATTTTCTCCTTCATCGCTTACCTCCTCATTAGTTCTACCGAACATGTCGATTGCTTCCACCACATCACGCACATACCACCTCTGTATCCTGTCGCCTTCCCTCTTTATGGTATTCTTGGTGCCATCCGGCAATCTCTGAATATAATGACTGCCTCCAGGTTGAAGTGGCAAACCATATCGCTCTGCCAGAGTTTCCAATTCCTGGAATGAAATGTTTTGAGGACTGCTCCTGGCTTTGGCCAACAATTTATCTTTTTTCGCCATCCGTTTGGTCTACCCCCCTGAGAGCACGAGTGTCTAACATTCAATATGATACTATATATAGTATCGTTTACATTCAACGTTGTCAATATTTTTCTGCCCCGCCCTGAGATGCTTCGCTTCGCTCCAGCATGACAATGCAAAGACCCTGGTTCAATAAGGTATGAACTTGACGTAAGTAGTTTAGCTATTTAAAGTATTAAGTGATGAGCCACCTCCCTAACTTCGAACGAGAAAAACAGCTATCCTCCCTCATCCAGAAGATAACGTGGGGACTTTTGCTGGTAAGGATATTCCGTGACCACTAATGGTATTATCATAATCGGCGGCGGGGCTAGCGGCATGATGGCCGCCGGCCGGGCCGCCGAACTGGGCGCCAGTGTCGTTCTGCTGGAGAAGACAGGGCGCCCCGGTAACAAGCTCCTCATCAGTGGCAAGACACGCTGCAACCTTACCAACACTAAAGAGCTGGATGACTTCATCGCTATGTATGGCCCCAACGGCCGCTTTCTCTATAGCGCCTTTCACCGCTACTTTCGCGATGACTTGCTGGCCTTTTTCCGGCGCTACGGCGTGGAGACTAAAAACGAATATGATGGACGGATATTCCCCATCTCTGACGATGCCCGTGATATTACCAATGCCCTGATGCGGTACATGGCATCCTACGGCGTCAAGGTGCTCACCAGCGTCAGGGTAACCGGGATACAGGTTGTTAACGGGCAGGTGAAGGGTGTGCAAACAGAGAAAGAGTTTTTCCCGGCGGCAGCCGTGATCCTGGCAACTGGCGGCGCCTCGTATCCTGAGACCGGTTCCACTGGAGATGGCTACGCCCTCGCCGCCGCTTTAGGACACACCATCACCAAACTGCGCCCGGCTTTAGTCCCCCTGCGGGTCTCGGAAGTCCAGCGGGCTAAGAGTATGCAGGGCACAAGTCTGCACCACGTGCGCCTGACCGCCTATCGGTGCACCGCTGAGGAGCTTAATCCCTTACCGACACCAACCACCGACTGCGGACGCGGCATA
>JACVQG010000081.1 GCA_015661045.1 Dehalococcoidia bacterium
TAAGCTGGAAAAGCGGATACGGACGATTTTTAAGCTCCAGGGAGAGGTTACACCACCGGGAGATAAATCTATCTCCCACCGGGCGGCCATCCTGAACAGCATTGCCCAGGGTAAAGCCGTTGTGCATAACTTTCTGCCGGGCGGCGATTGCCTTTCCACGCTAAACTGCCTTCGGGAACTCGGCGTTGAATTTAAACTATTCCCTGGAACACCCACGACCCTGGAGATAACCGGAACAGGCAGCCGGGGATTACGTGAGCCGGAAAATGTTCTGGATGCCGGTAATAGTGGAACTTCCATGCGCTTGCTTTCGGGTCTCTTGGCAGCCCAACCCTTTTTGTCTATAATCACTGGGGATGCATCTCTGCGATCCCGGCCTATGGGGCGGGTAATTAAACCATTGCGGGAAATGGGCGCTCAAATATTGGGGCGGGGTGGGGATACGCTGGCGCCTTTAGTTATACGTGGAGGTAACCTGCATGGCATTAAGTACTCGCTACCCGTAGCCAGCGCCCAATTAAAATCGGCATTACTTCTGGCAGGGCTTTTTACTAAAGGCCCTACGCTCCTGAAAGAGCCGGCGCCATCGCGAGACCATACCGAGAGGATGCTTCTGGCGATGGGTGCAAAGCTAGATATGGATGGTCCGTGGATAAACCTTAGTCCTTTAACAAGCCCTTTAAAGGCTTTATCGATGGATGTTCCAGGTGATATTAGCTCTGCCGCTTACTGGCTGGTAGCGGCCGTTATACATCCCCGTGCCAGAGTCAAAGTTAAAAACGTGGGTATAAATCCGGGTCGCACTGGCCTTCTGGATGTGCTTAAGGATATGGGCGGTAGAATATTTCTGGAAAATCAGCGGCAGGAAGGTGGTGAGCCGGTTGCCGATATAATTGCTGAATCCAGTGAACTAACTGGTATAAACATCAAGGGTGATATGATTCCACGTTTGATTGATGAGGTGCCAATAGTGGCGCTTGCTGCGTGCCTGGCGCGAGGCACAACCACCATCGAGGACATTGGCGAATTGAGGGTTAAAGAGAGTGACAGGATCAAAACTACGGTCCAGGAGCTCTCAAAACTGGGAGGTATGTTGGAGGAGCTACCCCAGGGGATGGTTATCCGGGGAGTAAGTAAACTTAAGGGAGCATCAGTCGACAGCAACGGAGACCATCGCCTGGCTATGACACTGGCTATAGCCGGGGGAATTGCTGACGGAGAGACACTTATTCACAATGCTGAGGTTGTGGATATATCCTATCCCATATTCTGGCAAGATCTGGAAAGATTTAGTTCTTTTTAAAATGGTATGCGAAGAATACTCTTGCTTTTAACACGTGGTAGCTTGCCCCGTGTTTACCGGGAGTATTACCAGATACCAATATTTATCCGGGAAAGGATTTTTCATGGTAACTGAACTTATTCATGTAGGATTCGGCAATATTTTGAATGTTAATCGAGTTGTAGCTATTGTTTCACCGGCTTCCGCACCTTCTAAACGCATGATTTTTGAAGCTAAGAAAAAAGGACTTATTATCGATATGACCAATGGCAGGCGGACAAAAGCAGTTTTAGTTATAGATACCGGTCATATGGTGCTGGCCGCTATTGCGCCCGAGACTATCCAGGGCCGGGCGCTTTCTAGCCGGGACGGCCTCAATCCCAGGTCAGACCCATTAGGGGAAGTAGCTTTATAGGGTGAGTGAATCTACCATCGGTTCCACACCATTATTGATTGTCCTTTCCGGTCCCTCAGGCGTGGGTAAGGACGCAATTCTGACAAGTTTGAGGGACAGGTTATCTAACTGTCATTTTACGGTTACTGTTACTACCCGTCCCCGCCGCCCTAAAGAGCAGGATGGGGTGGACTATTTCTTCATATCTCCAGAGCGTTTCAGGGATATGATAGCCCGTGGGGAACTGCTGGAGTATGCCCAGGTGTACGGCAACTGGTACGGGGTGCCAAAAGAGCAGGTACGACAGGCCCTCTCGAAGGGTATGGATGTTATGATCAAGGCCGATGTGCAGGGTGCAGCTACACTCAAAAAATCAGTCCCTCAGGCGGTCTTTATATTTCTGGCGCCGGCCAGTTTACGGGAGTTGGAATCTCGGCTCCGGGATCGTCAAACGGAGTCACAAGAGGCGTTAGCTCACCGGCTGGCGGTGGCCACGGAGGAGATGAAACAGCTTGATAAGTTTGACTATATGGTGGTGAATGCTGACGGTCAGATGGAGCGGGCTATAGATCAAATTGAGGCGATTGTTACCGCAGAGAAATGCCGGGTGCAGCCCAAAGCATCAAAATCAACATGTAATTTAGTCACTTAAATTACCCGGGGGAGTATTGGAGGCTAAACAGTGTCTTTGAGTCTGTTATTGATAATACTGGTCATCATCATCGCATTGGTTTTTGACTACACCAACGGAATGCACGATGCCGCCAATTCCATTTCCACCATCGTTTCTACCAGGGTGTTATCGGCAAAACAAGCCATTATCTGGGCGTCTTTTTTTAACTTTATAGCGTTTCTTATCTTCGGAACGGGTGTAGCTAAGACAATAGGCAAGGGGATGATAGATATTCAAATAGTCACCCCGATTGTAATCCTTGCCGGCCTTTTGGGTGCTATCGCGTGGAATATCATTACGTGGTATTTTGGCCTGCCCAGCAGTTCCTCTCACGCCCTGATTGGTGGATATGCGGGAGCAGCCATAGCTAAAGGTGGCTTCGGGGTAATTATTGCTGATGGTTGGACCAAGACATTGATTTTTATTGTTCTAGCTCCGGTTATCGGGGTTATTTTAGGTTATTTTTTAAGGATTGCTACAACCTGGATTGTATACAAACAAAAACCAGCCGCTATTAATAAATGGTCCAAGATTTTACAGCTTTTTTCCGCAGCCGCTTATAGTTTAGGCCACGGTGGCAATGATGCACAAAAGACGATGGGTATTATTGCCAGTCTTCTTTTTGCCGGGGGTTTAATGCAAGAATTTAGCATACCCTTGTGGGTTGTTTTAAGCGCTCACGCTGCTATTGCCCTGGGTACACTCAGCGGTGGCTGGCGGATCGTTAAGACGATGGGACAGAAAATTACCAAATTGAGGCCAATAGATGGTTTTTGCGCTGAGAGCGCCAGTGCAACCAGCATTTTCCTGGCAACCCATATGGGTGTTCCAGTAAGCACTACTCATATTATCACTGGAGCCATATCAGGTGTGGGATCGGTAAGCCGGTTTTCGGCGGTACACTGGGGCGTGACTATTAATATAGTTTGGGCCTGGATTTTAACCATCCCTGCATCAGGTATTATTGCGGGTTTGCTTTATTACATAATTAAGCTGGTTTTCCAGGTTAAATAGGGTGTTGTTAATATTGATTAAGGATATTTTATAGCAACTGGCGGCACAGGCCTCCGTGCCTGTGAGCCAAGTAATGGGAGAATATCGAACTCACAGGTTCCGACAAGTCGGAATGCCACCATTATAAAAGTCCCGATGTATCGGGATTGAATTGGTTCACCTTTTTCCTTGATTAATAAGCCATCGCGTAACTTTGTTACAATCTCGTTCAGCCATTCTTGAGGGCTACTCCTTCCAGCACATTGGCCACATCCTCCGCACGATCCGTCGCCGATTCCATATGGCCGTATATTTCCCGCCACTTAATAATATCAACAACATCTATCTTGTCAGAAAAAAGCTCTCCCAGGGCTGCTCTATAAACCTGGTCGGCAGCGTTCTCCAGGCGGTTGAGCTCTACACAGTGGTCGCGCATCTCTTTTGGATCGCCAGGGCGCCGCAAATACGGGATAGCTTTTTCAAGTTCGGCAGCGCCCTGCACAATAATCGCTGCCAATTCTTTGGCGCGCTGCGTGGGAGCTTTCACCTTATAGACGAGCATGGCATCAGCCGCAGCCTGAATAAAATCTACTATGTCATCGATCGCATGGGACAGGGCGGCAATATCTTCCCTATCCAGAGGAGTAATAAAAGTAGAATGAAGCTCTGACATAATGCGGTGTGTTATTTCATCCCCCTGGTGCTCGGCATCATTAATCAGGCTTATCTTGGCTTCAACGTTCTCCCAGTGGTTTACCAGGTCATCCAATAGATGCGCGGCTTTTGCAGCATTGCGGGCATCATCTTCAAAAAGGTCAAAAAACTTACGTTCCTTTGGTATTAAAGAGAGCTTCACTCCAGCAGCCTCCTTTTCTAAAGCGCCTTATGGAGATTATAAACTAATAGATTTATCGTAGGACTTGTGAGTTTCGCCACAATGATACCATAGGCCAGATGGGTGGTCAACGTTGCGAATTGCGTAATGTGGCTGTTTTATAATTCTTGGTATCGTTTAATAGGTATGGGGATTCATTTTAGCAATCTAATAAGTCTAGCAGCCCTTTGAGCCTGAGGATTCCCCGCAACATGGCGCGGCGTTGCCCTTACGGTTTTTCATTAACGCTTTGGCACATCCAACACCGGATTTAACGGAAATGGCGTTAAAAGGACAGTTAACGGCGCAGGCTCCGCACTCTATACATAAATCTATATTAACAATAAAGGCTTCTTTGCTATTTATTGCCAGTACGCCTCGAGGGCAAACATCCACACAGATACCGCAACCGGTGCATTTCTCCTTATCTAAAATCAAAGTGGCTACATCCTTCAAATATACAAGGCCCATAATACCTCCTTTTATCATGTTTATCTCATTACCAGGCCAGTGATGAAGACCACTGTCCCTATTATGCCAGCCCCAATAATCGCTGGCAAGGCCAACCGCATCTCCTTGCGCACCCCGGACATGGATGTATATGTGGTTGACCCGGTAAAGTTAAAAGCTAAATAGGCTGAAATTGCGGGAATAGCTAGTAAAGCGGCAATTCTGTTCGTGATACCTGGTAGCCCCACCCCACTTAAAAAGTTCCAATTATGTGCAAAGATAGCCAGCGCCCAGGCAAGACCGACCTGGCCACCCTTCACGGAGAAGGCCCGACCGGGAATCCACGGTAGCAGCATGGGTGTGATTACCGTCCCCATCAGAACTGCTCCCAACAGCGCCACCCCAGCCGCGGCCAGAAGTCTCCAGGCGCGCTCAAGGAAGAACCCAGACCAGCTAATCCCGCCCAAAATGAAGAGAATAGCGGATAAAAGAACTAAATATTTGAATGCCCCTTTTACTTCTACCGGGGTGAGCGCCAGACGGTCTATCATTCCAAACTTAACCTTTCGCATTTCAGCGGTAGCTTTCATTCCATTATTGAGGAAGGCAGGAATGTCGTCAGCCCGCACCGGGCCAAAAACCGTGCGTAAGCCTGAGACCTTTTGCACCTCGTGGGCTTTAACCCCTGTGGCGCTGAGCTGAGGTAGTATGATAGTTCCATGTGGAGCTATCTTTTGAAGCCCGGTTAGTTTTATTTGCCACAGGACTGCCCCTGTACTGAATGTGCCTTTTCCGGCTGCGCACCACACGTTTACGCCTTTGGTGTCAATGACTACCAACCAGGTATTGTGGCTGGATACGGCCCGGCGAAGGATGTCGAAGCTCATTTTGTAATTAGCGGATACTAATACTGGCGAGTCTGGCCCTGGGCTGCCTACGGCATATAGTCCGGGATCAACTTTATAGTTCATCCGTCGTATGCCCCACCTCATCCGCCAGAAACCCAGAATATCTATCGCCGTCAGTTTTGTAGATACCAGAGGGATATTTCCTGCCGTAGTCTCCACATGGCCTATTATCCAGGAGGGGCTTTTGGTGTCTATGTTAGCATGGGACATAGTTCAATGCTCCTATTTAAGGGATGGAACTGCTTGAGGTTGCATTTCGTGTCGGAAATACCTGCGTTGGAAATAAAGGGCCAGATTCACCAGGCTAATTAGGACCGGGACCTCCACCAACGGCCCGACAACAGCGGCGAAGGCCTGCCCGGAGCCAATGCCGAATACCGCCACAGCAACAGCGATAGCCAGCTCAAAGTTGTTGCTGGCGGCAGTGAACGCTATTGTTGCCGTCCTGGAGTAATCAGCCCCTATCTTCTTGCCCATGTAGAACGAGACCAGGAACATAATCACAAAGTATATCAGCAACGGTACGGCGATACGGACCACATCCAACGGTATCTGCACAATGAGATCGCCTTTGAGAGAGAACATAACGACGATAGTGAACAGCAATGCGGCCAGCGTGATGGGGCTTATTTTGGGGATGAATTTGCTCTCGTACCATTCCCGTCCTTTGGTCTTGAGAAAGACGAAACGAGTGAGCATGCCGCCAAAGAAAGGAATCCCCAGGTAAATAAGCACGCTTTTTGCTATCTCACCCATGGTGACCTTTACCACGGACCCACCCAGGCCGAACCAGCCGGGCAGTATGGTTATGAACACATAGGCATATACTGAGTAGAAAACTATTTGAAAGATAGAGTTTAAGGCCACCAGTCCCGCGGCATACTCAGAATCCCCCCTGGCTAGCTGGTTCCAGACAAGGACCATAGCGATACATCGGGCCAGCCCGATCATAATCAGGCCAACCATGTAGTCGGGATAAGGCCATATGAAACCCAGGAAGAGAATGGCGACCAGAAACATGAGCACCGGGCCGATAACGTAGTTCTGTATCAGCGACAGCCCCATCACGCGCCAGTCGCGGAACACCCGCTCCATCTCCTCATACCTTACCTTAGCCAGCGGAGGGTACATCATCAGGATAAGCCCGATAGCAATGGGGATTGAGGTAGTGTCCACCTGGAAGAAGGAAATGAAGTCGGCGACTCCGGGAACAAAGTAGCCCAGGCCTACTCCGAAACCCATGGCGAGGAATATCCAGAGAGTCAGGAAGCGGTCTAACGTGGAAAGCCGGCGTAATCCAGAAGTTGTTTCTTTATTATTCATAATCATCTAAGCTATCATCACGGGGGCCTTGTGGCTTTATGTTGGCTTTAGACTCCGTCCTCCAACATTTTTAATATCCTGTTTCGGACCTCATTCCGGATCTCCCTGACTTTCTCCAGGGGCTTGCCTTTGGGGTCTTCTAATCCCCAGTCCTCGGTTTCTACAAAAGTCGCCGGGCACACCCCTTCAACGCCGCAACCCATAGTCACTATCCTGTCCGCCTGTTCCGCCATCTCTGGAGTGAGAGCTTTCGGCAGGTTATTGCTTATATCAATACCCACCTCTCGCATCGCCTCGATTACAACAGGATCAACCCTGGTAGCTGGTTTGGTGCCCGCCGAAATCGCGTTAGCCTTTCCACTG
>JACVQG010000082.1 GCA_015661045.1 Dehalococcoidia bacterium
CAGAACCTGCAAGGTGCAATCAATGGAGAGATGTACGAAATCAATGAGATGTATGCGACATTTTTAGAGACAGCCAAATTGCAGGGTGAAAAGGGAGCGCAACTGAGCTTTTTCTACGCCCTTGCGGCTGAGAAGACTCATGCAGCGCTGTTTCAAAAAACCAAACAAACGCTTGATTCCACGAAAAAGGATGTTCCCCTGGGCCCCATACAGATATGCGACGTTTGCGGCTGGACTACCGAAGGTGATATCCCGGACAAATGCCCTATATGTGGCGCAAAACGGGACCAGTTTCAAACCTTTGCCTGAATCCGAATTACGTAGGTCTCAAGATGCAGACATGACGCCCCCTTTAACAAAGGGGGCGCTCCTGTTTACTCCAATGAATCGGGGTAAACAGGAGCGGGGGATTTTTAGAAGATGAGAAACAACCCCCGATTATTCTGCTGTCCATAGCAGTATGAAAGGACACTTGTCCCATTACCTACAGCGAAGCCATTACTTACCGGAGGGTGCAGTTGCGTCGCTTTTATAATAACAACCGTAATATTGTCCACGCCGCCGTTAGCATTGGCTAGATCAATAAGATGTTGCACCTTTTGGAGGGGTGTCATGTTCTGGTGTAGGATGTCTTCAATCTCTTCATCCCGGGCCATTTCCCACAACCCGTTAGAGCACAAAAGCATCTCATCGCCTACAGCCAGTTGCTCGGAGAACATATCAACCACTAGCTCTTCGCTAGAACCTAAAGACCGGAGCAGCAGGTTTTGCCGTGGATGGGAATAGACATCCTCGCTCTTGTTTTGGCCGCATGATGCCAGCATCCAGGCCAGCGAGTGATCAGTTGTGATTTGTTTCAGTCCGCTCCAATTGATTAAATATGCGCGGGAGTCCCCCACGTTGGCGATATAAGCTGTCCCATTAATAACGAGGGCTGCAACCAGGGTTGTGCCCATTCCTTTCCTGTAGGCAGGAGCTGACATAATATTCCGGTGAGCTTGCCTGAAAGAGTCCTCCAGGATTTCCGTGATTGCTTCTTCGTTATCCGTGTACATAGTAATATCTGGCAATTGACGTGTAATTTCCTGGTTTACGGTGGAAACCGCAATATTAGCAGCTACATCTCCAGCCTGGCAACCACCCATACCATCGGCTACCATGAATAAACCAAGCGGAATTCCATTCTGGTGCTGGTTAAGAGAGAACTGAAATGCGCCCAGGGCATCTTCGTTTTTGACCCGTAACTTTCCAGTATCGCTGAGGCTGGCAACCTCATAACCGATTAACGATTGCTGCGAGTCCAGCTTAAAAGGTTTCTCTTTTAAAAAGACCATTAGTATCTACCTCGTTGCACAGATTTTGTATTTATCGGTACGGGGCGCGTTGTTCCGATTAATCGGGATACCTTGACCTGCTCTTTTCTACTCTATATTTAACATTGAATCTTTTGGTACAATACTGATTACAACATAACTTCCGGTATTTGTCTGTTGTGTAAACCATCAAATGTTTTGAGTGTTTTCGCCCAATATTCCAGGGGGGAAGTCGCAGGTTCACTATCTCAAAGTTTCGTAACATAAATTTAACATAAATGTAATAGAATCTTTACGCCAACTGATTGTATGGATTATTTTTCAGGAGGGGAACATTTGTTTATAGAATCTTCAATATCTTTAGCTCAGGCAGTTACGAGCCAGGCCAAGCCAGAGGTGAGCGCTGGCGATACAGCCTGGATACTGGCTTCGGCGGCGCTGGTGATGGTTATGACGCCGGCCCTGGGCTTCTTTTACGGGGGTATGGTAAGGAAAAAGAATGCCCTATCCACCATCAATTGGAGCTTTATAACCATAGCTTTAATAAGTCTCCAGTGGGTATTATGGGGATATAGCCTGGCCTTTGGCCCGGATAAGGGACACTTCATTGGTAACTTATCCTGGTTTGGGCTTAATGGCGTAGGGCAGGAGCCTAATCCGGACTATGCCAGCACTATCCCTCATCTGGCCTTTATGATATACCAGGCAATGTTTGCCATTATCACCCCGGCTATTGTTACCGGCGCCTTGGCCGAGAGGATGAAGTTCAGCACTTTCGTAGTATTTAGCGTAATATGGGCTACTATAGTTTATGACCCCATAGCTCACTGGGTTTGGGGTGTTGGGGGGTGGTTGCGTGAATTCGGAGTCCTGGATTTTGCGGGGGGATCGGTGGTCCATATCGCTGCCGGTGTATCGGCTCTGGCTGCAGCGCTGGTTGCTGGGCGGCGGCATGGCTATGGCAAGGAGCCGATGGATCCCCATGATACAACCATGGTAGTACTTGGAGCAGGTCTGCTCTGGTTTGGGTGGTTCGGTTTCAATGGTGGTAGCGCATTGACGTCCGGCGGGTTGGCCACGAGCGCTTTTGTTGTTACCAACACTGCGGCGTCTGCCGGAGCGGTTACCTGGATGATAATGGCGTGGATATTCGGGGGTAAGCCCAGTGTTATAGGCATGGTATCGGGAGCCGTAGTTGGTTTGGGGGCGATAACACCCGCATCCGGCTATGTAGGGGTTTCGGCAGCGATAGCTATCGGTGTTGGCGCCGGGGTATTTTGCTTCCTGGCGGTAAGATTACGGAGCCGGTCCAAAGTAGATGATTCGCTGGATGTTTGGGGTTGTCACGGTATCGGGGGCACATGGGGAATGTTAGCTACGGGCATATTCGCCAACAAAGCAATCAACCCGGCGGGCGCAGATGGCCTGCTATATGGTAATCCCATGCAACTGTGGAAACAGTTTGTCGCCGTCGTGGTTGTCTGGGTCTTTGCCTTTAGCATAACATGGATTATACTTAAGGTGCTTGATTTGACTATGGGGCTGCGGGTCAAAGAGCATGAAGAGGAATTGGGGCTGGACCTCTCCCAGCATGGTGAAACAGCTTACAGGATATAAAATTCGATAAGCATCAGGAGTGCAGTGATGAAGAAGATAGAAGCGATTATTCGCACAGAAAAACTGGAACATGTGAAGAATGCTCTGGCGGATGGCGGCATCATGGGATTAAACGTTACTAATGTGATAGGCCGTGGAGTGCAAAAGGGTATCACTTATCAGGGACGCGGGGGCATGCCGGTTACTGTTGATATGCTGTCCAAAATTAAACTGGAGACGGTAGTTAAAGATTCAGATGTGGAAAAAGTAGTTAACATAATAATTGAGGCGGGCCGGACCGGTAATATAGGTGATGGCAAAATATTTATTTCACCTGTTGAAGAAGTTATCCGGCTACGTACCGGGGAGCGGGGAGAAGGAGCCATATAGAGGTTATGCCGTTTTAATAACCGGGTATGACCCTGCATTGACAGATATAGTATGGTGAAAGAGAGTGGAATGAACTACACGACGATTGTGAGTTCATTCCACTTTGTCATGAATAGATATGGAAACCAGTATTCCGAACGTAATTACAAAAATTGGATGTTATAATTTTATATATAAGAATAAGTTAAGTATGGATTCGGTCGTTAAAGAAGATTCAAGGATAAACACAAATCAACATCGTTAATCGGATTTCATATGTGGAGGGGGAATACCATGAGTGATAAAATAACTATCCTCGGCTTTGCTGGAAGCCTGCGCAAAGGTTCCTACAATAAGTCTTTACTTAAAGCGTCCGGGGGATTGACGCCCGGTAATTCAGAGATGGAGACATTTGACCTTGAGGGAATTCCGCCTTTTAATCAGGATATGGAAAATTCTATGCCTGAAAAGGTTAAAGAATTTAAAAGGAAAATTAAAGCCGCCGATGCAATATTAATCGTAACGCCTGAACACAACTATTCGGTGCCCGGAGTTCTTAAAAATGCAATAGATTGGGCTTCCAGACCCTATGGAGACAACGCCTTTGATGGTAAACCGGCCGCCATTATGAGCGCTTCACCCGGCATTCTGGGTGGGGCCAGGGGGCAATATCAACTGCGTCAGATTATGGTTTTTCTGAACATGTTCCCATTAAACAAGCCTGAACTATTTGTTAATTTTGCACATCAGAAGTTTGATGAAAAGGGTAACCTGACCGATGAAAAAACAAAGGAATATATCAAGGGAATGCTGGATGCTTTGGTAACATGGACGAAGAAATTAAAGGCAGATACTAAATAATCTATGTTTTATGGGATTCCCTCGAAAATAGGCGCCAACTCACCCAAAATGTCATTCCCGAGAAGGCGGGAATCCAGTTGCACCACCCCTCCTGGATTCCGAATCAAGTTCGGAATTACAGGGGAGGGACAGCAATATTTCATGCTTCGCGGTGCCCAGCGCAAGCGGGAATGAACGATTCTCCCGAAAATAGACGTGAAGGATTGCGAGGAGCGGAACGACGAAGTCCCGACTATCGGGACTTCGTTGCGCTCGCAATGACAGGTCGCAATACTTTACGTAATATCCCTTATTTTGTTAATGCCTATGAGTACGGTGTATATGCAACAAGTAGGCATAAAAGGCTTAAACAGAAACTAAAAATCTATTTTTTCCACAGGCCGACAAAATATTTATCCGCAAAAAGCTTGCCTGTCTTTTCCGCCATCTTATAATCTTCACCGTATAAAGGCACATCCACGATAGAGTTGGGGTGACGGAAATCTTTCACGTCCTTTCTCACCGAGGCTACTTTAGCGCCACTCCCGTATATGGTCTGACCTTCAGGGGAAAGCATCCAGTTCATAAATAGCTTGGCAGCATTAGGATGTGGGCCGCCATTGATACGCGACATAGTGGAAATAAGGGCAGCTATCCCTTCCTGAACAGCTATGGCTTTGATTGGAGCACCTTCAGCAAGATAGGAGCCGGCATCCAGGTCTGTAGTCATCAGGCCCAGTGAGTATTCACCCCGTGCCAGGGCTTCTGCAACCTGCTTTGTGCCGGTAGTGAATTTGGCTTTTTGGCCAAGAGCTTTAATAGTATCAACGTCAATCTTTTTATCATCTAATAAAGGTATCAAGAGCTGATAGGAACCGCCGCTGAAATTAGGGTCTGGCCCGATTATTTTCCCTTCCCATTTCGGGTTCAAGAAGTCCTTAAATGATTTCGGTTCCTCGCCAGGTTTTACCAGGTTGGTATTCATATAGGGGCCGATGATCTGGGTACGGTATGCCAATAGATGGCCTTCTGGATCGCCGTTTAACGGGTTAATCAGCCAAACATCTTTCTCCTGGAGTACCGGAATATCTATGGAACTGACTGTTGCCCCGGCTAATTTCAAATTGGTAGAGTGGACCAGTGAGAATTCGGTAAGGTCAGCCGTAATGTTACCGACACGACGTTCCGTTTTAACCCTTTCTACAAACTCAGCGCCACGCCCCGTAACTACATCCACTTTTACGTTGTATCTATTCTCAAATCCTTTTGCCAGGGCAATGCCGAGGTCCCCCGTAAGGGCGAAGGCGTAAACAGTAACGCGGCCTTCTTTGCGTCCGGCTTCTATCAACTGGGTCAAAGCGCCATCCTGAGTGGTTGGCGCCGGAGGTTTTGCTGCTCCAGGCTGAGTAGCTTGCGGAGGGGCAGTGGTGGGAACCGGCGAGGTTGGGGTAGTGGGTGTACACGCGCCGATTATTAGCACAAATAGAAGAGTAACTGTCAACCAGGCGATTTTGCTATTCTGTTTCATGATTCCTCCTTTATTTCGTGTTGTCATAGCTAAAATATATTATTTCTGCGGTATTCAACAGAAATTGTACCTTTTTGCACAAAAAAATACAAATACAAAATGTTGTAGTGATTTGTTTTGTGTGCTATCATTTGCGCAACAAATCAGAGATTAATCGTAAAATCTTAAGAAAAACATGGAGGTTGGCCATGTATTCAAATGAGTCTTTGGATAGTAACCGGAAGCTCCTCAAAGGATGGAATGAGCAAGTAAAAAAAAGGTATGGAAACCAGGAATTTAACGCTACCACCGCTTCAGGTTTACCTTTAAAACCCTTTTATTCCCCGGAGGATATTAAAGACCTGAATTGGGAAGAAATCGGGGTGCCGGGGGAATACCCGTATACCCGTGGCAATTTCCCGCTTGAGTACCAATTCAAGAGCTGGGATAACGCTCAACCTCAGGGTTACGGACTACCGGAGAACGCCCGGCAGCGTTTTGATTTCCTGCGGAAAGAAGGCCTGGGTGGGTACTTCGGTGGAGGGGCTTTCTGGCTTCTGGAGTTGGACCAGCCTTCCCAGTGTGGCTATGACCCCGATCATCCGGTAGCCCGTGGGAGCGTGGGACGGTGCGGCGTACCGGCCAGCACCCTCGATGACTATGACCTGTTGTTCCACGACCTGCCGATAGATAAGATGTTTGTCGAGGTGCACGATGCTGAGGCATGTTTGCCCGGCCTGGCTTTGTACACAGTATATGCCGAAAGTAGAGGTATCTCACAGGCGAATCTGGCAGGGCAGAGCTCCAACTGGGTGTACCGCCAGGCCATGTGCCACGATAACCCCACCTTCGCCACAGAGCATGTCTTGAAGCTAATGACGGAATTGATAAAACATTGCACCCATTACATGCCGCGGTGGAAGACA
>JACVQG010000083.1 GCA_015661045.1 Dehalococcoidia bacterium
AAATAACCGCCCGTTAAACCTAAAAACATACTGATTGCAATTAGGAAAGGATTGATTATTATAAAACTTATCGGGGGGGGGGCGTCAAGTACCTTTTGGGTAAAATCTTAACATTTTTGTAAATATTCCACAGCAAATGGCCTTTGACTTCTCCGCCAGTACAGGATAGAATAAACTCCATCTTTTACTAAAGTTGATTAATTAAGTAAGCTTGAAGTTAGCTTTATGAGTAAAGAGATTATCATCCCAACTATGAAGCCGGCCACTGTGTCGTGCCCGTTCCGGTAGCCTGGAAGGGCTATCGCCGGGCGGTCATTTCTCCCATAATTCCTGTTTGATTGAAGTACAAAAGCACCAGGTATTGGTAGCATAGGCATCTCTGCCTGTGCGAGGAGGAAAAAATGAAACCCGCCAAAACAGATATAGGTTCCCTGGGGCAGATCGGGGTGGTGGTAAGAGACATTGAAAAGGTAATGAAATACTACACCGAAAACCTGGGCATCGGGCCGTGGTGAGGGGGTCAAAAATGACCGAACAATGCGCTAACTGTGAGAGCCTGAAGGCGGAATTGAAGGCCATCAAGAACGAATTGGAGGCCGTGACAAGCGAATACAAGCAATATAAAGAGAAGGCAGAAGCTCAGATAAGAGAACTAAAGGATCATGGCAGACATGGGTACTGGGCGGGGCGAGGCAGTGGCTGACTTCGTCTTCATTGACACTGGCCAATTTTTTAGCTGGGCAGGTATCCCCCGGTCAAAGACGGGGATGTGATAAATTATTTGTTTAACGTTTAATTGAGCTTCTTCAAATAGAACCGACTCAAGTTCTTACGGTACTATCACCACTTTCACAGGATATACCCCTGCCAACTCGCCGCCGCAGGCCTTCAAGGCTTCTTCTGTCTTGTCCAGCGGGTAACGGTGGGTCACCAATTTCTCAAATGGGTATTTCCGTGACTCCACCAGCTTCAGCGCGGCCAGCACTGCCGGGGCCGCCTTGCTCCTGGCACCCTGGAAGCGAATTTCCTTCATTACTATCTTGTCTATTGGCATCGGTGTTACGGTTTCAGTGCCAGTCAATCCACCGGCTAGCACCGTGCCTTGGGGACGCACCATGTCCAAGGACTTCTGGATGGCCTGAGGGTTGCCGGTCACGTCCACCACAATGTCAGCCATGCGCCCTTTTGTTATCTCAGCGACTCTCGCCACTACATCCTCTTTCTGAACATCTATTGTGTAGTGCGCTCCCAGTTCCTTAGCCAGAGCCAACCGCGGACTGTCTACAGACAGGCCGGTAACGATGACGGGGCGACACCCCGACTCCAGGGCACCTACCAGACAAGCCAGGCCTTGTTGCCCTGCCCCCTGAATCACAACAAAGTTCCCTATTGAAGCGCCAGCCAAATTCCTGGTCCACTGGACGCCGTTGGCTATGACAGTTGTCAGGATAGCTGCCTCGGCGGGGACGCTATCAGATACTTTGTGCACTTCCGAGTTGGGTGCTAAGTACATGTATTCACTGTAGGAGCCCCACAGGCCGGGTGCCGTCTTTGTGGACAGCTTTGTTCCATAGCCCCTCTCCCTCTCACAGAACTGGTAGTTGCCGGTGAGGCAGTAATAGCACAGCCCACAGTGAATATTAGCCTCCACAACCACCCTGTCGCCTTTGTGCACTCCATACCTCTCCGCAGCCACGATGCCTATTTCTTCTATGTGCCCCAGTGTCTCATGCCCCAGGATCATAGGAGTAGGCAGGTTCTTTATCTTGCCGTGGTAGAACTTGGGATCGCTGCCACAGACGCCAGCCATCTCTACCCGTATCAGACCTTCTTCCGGACCGATTGATGGGAGAGTAAATTCCTTTATAGTTATTTTGCCTGGAGCTTCTAGAACTGCTGCTTTAGCTTTTTGGTTCACAAATATACCTCCGCTTAATTCTCCAAGAAACCCGCCAGCAAGTATCAGTGGGCAACAGAGGGCGTTTGGCGAAGCTAGCGCCCTATTTTTTCCATAGCTCTATGAGCCACCGGTCCGCATACTTCTGGGTCTCTTCCGTAACATCCGAGGGAGTCTCCAATATGAGCTTGGCGTTGGGTGGAAGAACGACGGCTGGTGGACGGAAATCGGGGACATCTTTCCTTACAGGGCCGGTGCTCTTGTACTTGTGATAGGTTGTCTGCCCCTCCGGCGAGAGTATCCAGTTCATGAAAAGTCTGGCCGCATTGGGGTGGGGCGCGCCCTTGACCTGGCCAACCACCAGATTGGTTGTGACTACTCCTTCGGCCATTGGGATGGCCTTAATAGAGGCCCCCTCTTTCACGTAAGCGCCAGCCATTGTATCGGCCAGTTGGAGTGCCATCGGAGACTCGCCCCTGGAGAGTTTATCCGCCGTGTCCTGGTCTCCTCTGTTAAGAATGATTTCCTGCTTACCCAATTCGCGCAGGAAATCCACAGTCAGACCCTTAGCGTTTATTATCGGGATAAACGAGATGTACATGCCGGTACTGACCAGGGGGCTGCTAGCCAGCAACTTACCTTTCCATTTGGGATTCAACATGTCTTGCCACGACTTCGGTTCTTCCTCCGGCTTGACGAGCTTTGTATTTATCATGGGGCCAATAATCTGGATGTTCTCTTGCAGAAGGTAGCCCTCTTTGTCAAACACCGGATCTATAATGAAATCGCCCTTGTTTAGCAGTATCGGCAGGGACGGGGCAACAGCCAGCAAGTCCAAATTTTTCATATTCAAAAGGTGCACCCCAGCCCCCTGGGCAACATCGGCGACGACTTGCCCAATACGTCGCTCAGTTTTCAGGCGTTCCGTAAATTCCGAACCCCGACCGGTGACAAGATCAAGGTCGACGTTGTAACGTGCCTTGAATACATTCCTTATCTGTATACCCGTCTCTCCGATATATCCCCATGTGTACAGGGTGGCTTTGCCTTCTTTTTGGGCCGCTACGACCACTTTCTGCCACTCTGCATCCTCAGGACTTACTTTCGGGATAACTGAAGAAGGCGTAGACGACGGCGCATTTGAGACTATAGGTGTGGCGGTCACCGGTGCGGGAGCTTCCCGCGGAGCGCAGGCCATTAACATCAGCGCTATGAGTGTGGGTAGAACAAAGAACCATTTCTTCATTTCTCTCCTCCTCTGGAAGTAAAAGAATAGTGAATTATAGTCCAAGGCGAGACAGACTGTCAACGCGCGCTTAAGCAACCAATCTATGTAAGTATGCCTGCGTCTTGATTATTAACTTATCGAAACAGGCTTTCTCTATTACGTTCGTTGGTCAGGCAGATGTTCCCGTTTTTTGAAGTAGAAATATAGACCCGTGACTAGCAATCCCATAAATAGGCTGGTGCTGTTGGCAATGATAATTATTACATCTTTGAGGTGTATGCCATAGGTCAGCCACAGTGATAGGCCCAGGCAAAACTGGAGCAGCATAATCGGGCTGATATCATGTACAGACCGGGTGCGTAGCATACGGATTATCTGGGGTAAAAAACCAAACGATGTCAGCAAGGCTGCCACCGTACCGATGACATACCACAAAATAATAAATCCTCCGCTCTTATATCTTATCCAGTTCGTCTTCAGGGAAGGCCATGCGGTAGCCCGTCTTATCCGCGACCATGATTACGTAGCCCTTGGGATCGTCTTTAACCTCCGCAATCTTGCCCTCCCAATTGGCGATTTTATATCCACCAGGCCATCCCGGACGGTCCTTTACCTTTGCCCTATCGCCAACCTGAAATTTTGCCATATCTGATAATCCCCTTTCTTGTTTCTTATCTATCCTTTAAGAAATGGTTTTCGACTTATTATATCATGCCTTTTGACGTTCGCAATCTCCGAGGAATTAGTCATTTGATGTCATTCTTGAGCCAAGCTTTCGATGTTCTCAAAATACGTTATCGCCTTTTTCTCCCCGGCAATGTTTCAAACCTCACCCCCTCTCTGTCAACCGAGAGGGGGACCGGGGGAGAGGGTAATACAACCTTATGGAACTTTTCCCTTTCCTCTGTCGTCTCAATATTAGTAGAAATAATCCAGAGGAGGTTATCATAATGAAAATCAAAGTTGTTACCTACGTAATCGTACTGTTTGCCCTGTTGTTAGCCATGTTTCCATTTTCCACCGTACAGGCTAACGGTCCTGTAGTTACACCCACCCCGCCAGTAACCCCGTTACCGCCATTCCCACCTCTCCCTCCATCACCGTCAATAATGTCCCGGCCCATGCCTTTCCCCGAAATAAAATATCATCGGGTAGAGATCAAGGTTGAAGGTCAGGTAGCGCTTACCCGGGTTGAAATGCTTTTCGTGAACCGGTCCAACATGATGCAAGAGGGTACATATCTCTTCCCGCTCCCGGCTGAGGCCGCTATCTCCAGCCTTACCATGTGGGCCGACGGCCAGAAGATGGTAGGGGAAATCCTGGATAAAGATAAAGCCCGGCAAATTTATGAGAATATAGTAAGACAGCGCCGGGACCCGGCCTTATTACAATATGTAGGCTCCAGGGCTGTAGAACTGAGGGTTTTCCCCATACCACCCCAGGGCGAGCGCAAGATTGAATTAGAATACAGCCTGGTGCTGAAAAAAGAGTCGGGCCTGATAAAATATATATATCCTTTGGCTGGCACATCTTTCCCCGGGCAAACACTGAAAGAATTTACCCTTAGCTTGAAGATAAACGCCTCCGAATCCATCAGGAATATCTATTCCCCCAGCCATGAAGTAAGTATCAGTCGCAAGGGGGAACGCAGCGCCGACATCAGTTACGAAGCCAGCAACTTATCTGTATTAAAGGACTTCGAGCTTTATTATTCAGTTCAGGATGGTGAAGTAGGATTAAACCTGTTGACCTACAAGACCGGCGATAAGGGTTACTTCCTGTTGCTGGTTGCACCTCCCATCGAGATATCCAAAACCGAGGTCGTAGCCCGCGACGTTGTCCTGGTAATAGATACATCGGGTAGCATGGGCGGCATTAAAATAGACCAGGCGAAGGAAGCATTAAAGTTTATTCTGAATCATTTAAATGCCGATGATAAATTCAATATCATCTCCTTCTCCTCATCAATTGACAAGTTCGCCAATTCTTTGCAGCCTATCTCTGAAAAAGGAAAAGCGCTGGAGTATGTTAACGGGCTGAAGGCCGCGGGTAGCACCAATATCCATGATGCTTTGCTGGCTGCTCTGGGTCAGCTTTCGTCAGAGAAAACTTCTCTGGTTATTTTCCTTACCGATGGCCAGCCCACGGTAGGAGTTACCGACGAAAAGCAGATACTTGAAGCTGGGATAAAGGCAGCCCCTGCTTCCACTCGGCTGTTTACTTTCGGGATAGGGGATGATGTCAATGTCAGCCTGCTGGATTTACTTGCAGAGCGTAACCACGGCATCAGTCAGTACGTTCGCCGAAATGACCAGGTACAACCGGTGGTGACTTCTTTCTACGAAAAAATAAGCACGCCAGTTTTAGTCGACCTGGCCCTGGACTTCGGCCAGATACGAGTCGAGGATATTTATCCTAATCCCATTCCTGACCTCTATCTTGGCAGCCAGCTTATCGTCGCCGGTCGCTACCGCCAGGGAGGTGAGACAAACCTTTCACTATCTGGTAAAAGCTACGGTAAGAAATTGCAGGTAAATCTACAAAAGGTGAGCTTGCCCTCTAAAGCTGAGGATGCATCTTTTATACCCAGGCTATGGGCCACCCGCAAGATAGGTTATCTTCTGGACCAGGTAAGGCTGAAGGGCGCTAACAGGGAAGTGATAGAAGAGATAAAGTCTCTAAGCGCTGAATTTGGCATAATGACGCCCTATACCTCCTACTTTATACAGGAGAATGTTCCCATGCCGATGCCCATGCTCACACCCTCGCCGATGCCCTTCTTCCAGGGTGCGCCTTCAATGCCTTTAATGCCAGCGCCTCGTGCCGATGGTGTGCCAGGAAGGGATGGGAAAGCAGGTGCAGCAGGCTCTGCCGCCCCACAGAGTGCCGCACCGTTTGCACCGAGTCCGTCTTTAAGCGCCGTTGACCAGAGCCAGCAGGCCCAGCGGCTCAAACAGTCCCAGGGGGGCGATGTGGGGTTAGCGCCTCAGGTTAAAGTTATCGCCGATAAAACCTTCATTTACAAAGAGGGGAAATGGGTAGACACGACTTTCAAGGATGGAATGCCGACCAAAGAGATAGCTTTTGGCAGCCGTGAGTATTTCCAACTCTTACAGACTCACCCTGAATGGGGGCGTTATTTCTCGGTGGGAGATAAACTGGTGGTGGCGCTGGATGGTATGGCCTACATAATTACGGAAGGAAGCACAGACCTGGGAACCCAGATTATTAAACAAAATCCGGTTGACCAGGGTCAAAATCAAACTCAAGGCCAGTTGAATCAACTGCCCACCCCGGAACCGGGTAACACAGGTGTTGATAAGAACAGCAGTCAACAAGATGAGGTAGCTTCCGGGGTGAAAAATACTTCCAATGTTTTTCAGCGGATGTGGAATTGGTTAACTAAGTTTAT
>JACVQG010000084.1 GCA_015661045.1 Dehalococcoidia bacterium
AACAATTATTAAGACCTCTCCAGTCGTTACCAACACCCCGGAGAGCGTGTCAACCCGCTTTTGGATCTCCTCAGGGAGTTCCCCTGCTTTTCCTTTCCCCAAGGCTATCTGCACCATCCTGGGGACTGCACTACTCAGGGCAAACAAAGTCGTTACCGATATGGTTACAATTAACGCTATTCGCCCCCCATGAGCGATTAGCCATGTTTTAACCGGTAAAACCGAAATACCATAAATCTCCAGGACAACTAAAATCCCGATTATCCCGGCCCCTGTGGGAACCATAACCCTCAATACAGGCACCAGCCTATCATCCAGGGTATTTTTAGTCTTAGAAGCAATAGCAACAACATACCATTGTAAAATAGCATCTATAACCTTGATACCTGTGTACACCCCAAGCACAATAAAGACTGTTTTAAAATTTTTAGATATCCAGTAGTCAATGGCTGGAGTAAAAGGTAAGTACAAGAGAGAGATAAATAAACCAAACAGGCCAATCGATACAAATACTGGCTTTTCCAGAGAGTCCAGTATTACATTATCGAGTTCGTTGCCCGATTTCTCCACCAGTTTTCTAACGGTCCGTTTGAGTACATAGAAGGAAAGCCAGCTTGCCAGTAAGAAAACAACCAGCAGAAATATTGCCACGTAAATATCTACCCAGGCAAGGCTTGAAAATATTTTTTGCCACATAGTAACCTCTCCTTTATACCCTCGTGCCAGTAAATATAATAGAGGCCGGAAGTCAAACGGTCAATCGTTTAAAGTTGTTCCAGATTCAATTTTTGACATAGTCTGGATTTCAAATTAAACTACATTAATTAAAAACGAATATTAAATTAGTTACCGTTATGTTTTTTAAACACGGCCATACCCTGGAGAATAAAAAAACGGGTGCAGATGAAACCACTCCGGAACAAAACTAAACCGCTGGACTGCTGGCAAAAAGGCAAGGAGTTACGACTCCAGTTTTATAAAGATGTTTCCAGCGCCAAAGAACAGGGCAAGTTTATCGTCTCAGGCGCGGTGGAGACAGGGGTATTGCCTGCCGGGTTTAAAGATTGCCTGTTTATGGCTTCGGAACCCTATGGTGCCAGCATCGCCTACGACCCCATTTTCGCTCAGCAATGTGTAGAAGCCACCGAGTCCCGTGGCTTTGCCCGTGATATGTGCTCATATATGAGAAATTATTGGGGGTCTTTATTCCTCGACCGTTATTATTTCGGAGGGCGATTCCCACGTCCGGATTTATACCTCAGTATCCATAGCTGCGATACCCATGCTAAGTGGTACCAGGCGCTCAATTATTTCTATGGAATACCGTTCTTTATAATAGAGATTCCGCCTACTTTTAACACAAAGGAAAGATTCCAAAATAGAGTCGAATACCTGGCCGGCCTTACCTATGATGCCATCGAATGGATGGAAAAGACGACAGGTAAAGAATACGATGACGAGAGGTTTATCCAGGCCCTCTATGATGAATACGAAGCCGAGTCTATGTGGTCCGAGGTCTGCATGATGAACCAGACAATACCCGCACCGCTGGACCAGAAATCTATGTGGACACTTTTTGTTATAAATGCCATTCTCAAGGGCAGAAAAGAGAATCTGGATTTTTACCGCATACTTAGAGACGAGGTCAAGGAAAGGGTAACTGAAGGCATCGGCGCATTGCCATTTGAGAATTGCCGCTTGCTGTTTGAAGGTCAACCGCCCTGGTTCTTCCTGAAGCTTTTCCGGATTATCGAACAATATGGGGCAGTATGCGTAGCCTCTCATTATGGGTTCACACTATCAGGTCATTTCACCATTGACCAGGATGGCAAATGGGATGTTCCCAAACCCCTTAAGCAGCGTGGCATTAACTTAAAAAACAGGGAGGATGCAGTGCGGTTCTACGCTGAGGAAGAGTTGAGTAAACCTATGTTCGATATATTCTATTCCCCGTTTGCTAAGAATGCACACATCCTGCAACTGGCAAAACAGTGGCATACCCAGGGGGTTATCATGCATCTCAACCGTGGTTGTGAGGGACTGGCCCAGTTCCAACTGGAGAACAGGTTGATGCTAGTCAGGGAAAATGTCCCTGTGGTTACTCTTGAGGGTAACATGGCTGACTGGCGTGAGTGGGACGAGGCCCAGGTAATTGATAGATTGGAGTCTTTTATGGAGAGCCTGGGGTTACAAAAGCTTGAAATGTAAACGGCTAAATATTTAACTATATAACCTTATCGTCCTTGAGTTTTTCTATCTCTTCCCAGGTATAACCCCCGACATCCATCAATATCTCTTCAGTATGTTGCCCGAATACAGGGGCCGGCAGACGCACCGAAGAGGGTGTCTTGCTGAAGCTAACCGGGAACCCGATCACCTTAACCGGACCTAAAGTCGGATGGTTATAGTCAACAATATAATCATTAGCCAACACCTGCGGGTCAGTTGGCAGGTCGGAGACACTCTGTATGCGGGAAAAAATAAAATCCCCTTTTTCGGTCAATATCTTTTCCCATTCATCTAAATTTCTGGTGGCAAATATCTTGTCAATTATGTCAATAAGCTCTTCATGGTTCATGGCCCTTTTACGGGCGGTGGCAAAACGCGGGTCTTTCTCCAGGTGCTCTATGTCCAGGACGCGGCATATACTCGGCCAATACCTGTCGGATTGAGTATGGGATAAGAATATCCACTTGCCATCTTTGCACTTATAATGGTTAGCCAGGGGATTAGTGATATCGGTGCGTCTCTGCCGGGGTAATTGATAACCTAAAAGCGTAGCCGCCATAACATTGAACCATTGAAGGTTAATCATGCTTCCCAGGTGCGAAGCATGTATTTCTTGCCCTATTCCCAGCCTCTCCCGGGCCAGGAGCGCTGCCAGGATGCCAAAGGCTAACATCACTCCCCCCGACTGGTCGGCAACCGCACCGGTGATGTACAGGGGCGGCGAGTCTGGCTCGCCGACAGCATTCATAATACCGGAGCGGGCCTGCCCCATAGGGTCGTAAGCAGGCCTACAACCGTCGGGGCCTTTGGGTCCAAACCCTGACCCCGAGGCATAAATTAGCCTGGGATTTATCCTGGATAGCGTTTGATAGTCCAGGCACATCCTTGCTGCAACGCCGGTTCGGAAATTCTGGACAAAAACATCGGCATCCTTAACCAGGCGGTAAACTATCTCCCGTCCCTCTTCCTTTTTCAGGTCAACACTGATGCCCCTTTTGTTACGGTTGACTGCTTCGTAAACTACGCTGTGCCCATTCGGTAACATAGTCGGAACCCCGCCGAACCTGTCCATACCTCTGGAGGGGTCGCCTACTCCCCGCTGTTCGATTTTTATTACATCGGCCCCCATGTCGCCAAGCATTGCTGTGCTGACTGGGCCCAGTTGTTGAACTGTCCAATCTATAATCCTGATTCCCTCAAGAATCATGCTCACTAAATGCCTCCTCATCCCCTGAAAAAGAAAATATAGCCCCTAATATAAAACATGATGCTCTTGAAGTCAAGTTCGCTCTTATCGTCGCCGTGGTTTTTGGCGTTCTAGCCTTTGCCGAAGGGACAGACCGGGAAAATACACTCCGGGCAATGCAGGCACAGGCCCCCATGCCCGAGTTTTCCTATTTCCGAAGAGGTTAGAGTTTCACCTGCTAATATCCTGGGTAGTAACAGGTCAAAGGTAGTGGCCGGGTCATGAAGCACACATGCCGGAACGCCCAGAATAGTTACTCCGTCCCACAATGCGTATAAGAACATGGAACCGGGTAATACCGGCGCTCCATAGCGGATTATCTTAGCTCCGGTGCGGGCGATTCCTTCACGGGTGAGGTCATCGGGGTCAACGGACATTCCACCGCAGGCAACTATTATTTCACTTCCTTGATCCCTTAGTTCAGCTATGGCTTTAGCTATAAGATCTATATCGTCAGGCGCCATAATCCGGCGGGTGACGATAGAGCCAAGGTCTTCGACTTTCTTCTGGACTATATCGCCAAACTTATCTTCAATCCTGCCTTTAAAGACTTCACTGCCGGTCACAACAATCCCAATCTTCCTGACTTGTAAGCGCAATAGCTGAATAATTTTGCCAGTGGTCTTTGTTAATGTTTCAATCTCCTGAAGGCGTAGCTCTGTCGTATACAGAGGGACAATGCGCGTGCCGGCCACTGTCATACCCTGTTTGCATACAGAGTTGTTATGTATAGTAGAGATTATTATATCCTCCCTGGAGTTAAGCTGTTCCAGCACAGGAACGTTGATTTTTAGTAAGCCGTTATATTGGGCCTGGAGGTCAATTTTGCCTTCCTTAGGTTTAGAATAATCCAACCCCTGTCCGCCAATAGCTCTGGCGATACGGATACCAGCTTCATCCTCGTGGACCTCCCCAGGTTCAAGCTCCAGTATAAATATATGCTCCTTACCAACACTTAAAAGCTCAGGGATATCCTTTTCTTCTATAACATGGCCCCTTTTAAACAACGGACCCTTGAATTTTCCGGGTACAATCTTGGTTACATCATGAGCTAATCTCATGCCGATTGCTTTTTCAACTTCGATTTTCTTTATCAAAGTCTCCTCCTGGTACAACCCATACAATTGTATTATTGCATTCTGTAATTAAAACACAAAATGACGATTATCGCAAAGGTGTGCTCACGGCAACGAATACAGAAAGTTTATGAGGAAATCAGATTGGCAATTATGGCGGTTATTAGCGCTCCCGTGTGATATCACGGTCCAGAAGGGTACGATATTCCTGGATATCATCAATATCGAAGATAACGCTATCGGTAGTTACACCCACTTCTATTACATCGTCCGGGTGAGCTTCCACTACCGATTTTGCACCTCTATCACCTTGAAGCGCTAACATTTCATTTATATACTTTGATGGGAAGATTACCGGATTTCCGCGGCGTTTTTCAAAAACGGGGACAACAATAGTTGTGCGCTGGCAAAATTCCCTGATAAGATGTCTTAAAGTGTCTACTTCCAGGGTTGGCTGGTCCCCCAGAACTACCATAATACCGGCGGCCTTTTTTTCCAGCGCCTGCAACCCACAAATAAGGGAGGAACTCATTCCTCCCTTATAGTTTTCATTTATCTTTATTTTAACTGGCTTTCCTGCCAGCCGTTGCATAACCTCTTCTGCCCGATACCCCAGCACCACTATTATTTCCGCTACGCCTGATGCTATCACGCAATCAATGGTATGTTCAATCAGGGTTGCCCCGCGCCAGGGTAGAAGTTGCTTTAACTGCCCCATTCGCCTTGCCTGGCCGGCAGCCAGAACAATTGCGCTTACCGAACAGCCAAAACATTTTTCCCCCCCGCTCCCCAATGCCCTTTTCTACCCCCCTACTTGAGATGCCTTAATGATACCTTCAACAAATCTCAGGTAGCCAGTACAACGGCACAGGTTGCCGGCAATAGCCCGCTTGGCTTCGTCCTCGGTAGGATGCGGTTTTTCGTTCAGAAGGCCTTTTGCAGCCATAACAATACCTGGAGTGCAGAATCCACATTGAAAGGCGCCGTTTGCGACAAAAGCCACCTGGATGGGGTCTAACTTGCCACTAACCGATAGCCCTTCGATAGTTGTTATAGCTTTACCCTGGGCTTCAACAGCCAGAACCAGGCAGGAGTTCACAGGTTTGCCGTCGAGCAATACTGTGCACGCGCCACAATCACCCTCATCGCATCCCTTTTTAGTTCCCATTAGACCAATATGCTCCCGTATAACCTCTAATAAGGTCCGTCGAGTATCTGTTTCAACCTGGTGCTCTATACCATTGACCTTGAGGTTTATTTGCTGCTTCAAAAGTGTCCTCCCTTTAAACAATCTGTAGTTTTAATCAAATTTTATCTGGCTACCTTTATAGCCTGGTTTAAAGCCCTCCTGGTCAATACTTGTACCATCTCCTTCTTGTACTCGGGATCAGACCGTGGATTTGAAGCCTTTACAGCCGCTTTAGCAGCTTTCTCAATGGTAGCTTCGCTAAGTTTATTACCTTTCAACACTTCTTCGGCTGCTGTTGCCCGTACCGGTGTCGGAGCGCAAGCCCCCAGAGCAATTTTTACATCGTTGCAGATATTGTTCTTATCCACAGTAATGACCACCGCCACACCTACCAGAGCATGGTCCATTGCATTTCTTATAGTATGTTTAATATACACTCCACTTGTCCGTGGGGCCTGGGATGGTATTTGGATTTCAGCAACCAGTTCCCCTAATTCCAAACAGTTAGTAAATGGCCCGGTAAAGAATTCATTTAGTGGTATAGTTCTGGCTTTTTTTGAACCGCTTATGCTCAGGACAGCGCCCAGAGCCAGCAATGGAGAGGCCATATCGGCTGATGGGGCAGAAGAGCAGAGATTACCAACTACTGTGGCTAAATTGCGGATTTGAGCCGAGGCGAATACATAGCTGGTGTCCCGCAGGATAGGGACCTTCTTAGCTATGACGGAAGAGACTTCCACATCGTGGATAGTGGTCATAGGCCCTATACTTTTTAGAGAAACCAGGTATTTGGGTACGACTTCACGTTTCTTCATCTTTGGCATTAAATCTGTGCCGCCTGCCATCAAGCTAGCCTCATCTTTGTGCTTTACAAGGACAGAACCGGCCTCTTTTAGAGTTTTCGGGGCAACATAATCAAAGGGGGGAAGACGTCGTATGAATATCACA
>JACVQG010000085.1 GCA_015661045.1 Dehalococcoidia bacterium
TTGTTAGTGGTTACGTGTAGGATGGCGGAGAAGGGAGAACCTCAGTTAATCTCATAATACAGAAAGGACTGGCCAATGAACCAGCAGCCAAGCCTCCTGAGGTATACTAAGGTGAGTTGATGTATAATCGTGGGAGAAAAATTAGAGGGGATCGCGATGATTACTAAGACCAGTGAACACAAAGAGATCAGTGCGCAGGCGACCTTGATTGAGGGACTATGGCGGGAATACAAGAAACTAAAACCGGAGATGAAAAGGCAATTCGCCGAGCGTATTCTAAAGGACGATCCTAAGACCATGGAAGACGTTGTTGATTTTATCCACATCGAAAAAGCTAAACGCGTGAAGGGTAAGGCGATCAGTTTTGAAGAATACAAAGCCCAAAAGAAGGGGGCAAGCTCGTAGTTGTATAAGCTTATCCTGGAGCCATCGGCGCAACGAGACCTAAAAAAGTTCACTGGTACGGTCAAGTCCAGGATTGAGGCTTCCTTAGACAAACTGAAAGCTGCCCCACGGCCAGCGGCAGCCAAGAAACTAGTTGGCTTCAAAGAATCATGGAGGCTACGAGTTGGCGATTACCGGGTACTCTATGAAATAAGCGACAAAAGCCGCGAGCTTCACATCTACAGAATCGAACTAAAGGGCAAAGATACATATATAAGATAGGGATCAAGAACCTTCACCGCTTCTACTTCACGATGCAGGAGATAGATTACTTCATTAACCTGGGCGGTTGAAATGTAAAGTGTTACTAATGTATACTAAATAAGGTTCTTAACCATCATATGGTTCTCCTGTATCACTGGGGACTCGTCTAGCGGTAGGACAGCAGACTCTGAATCTGCATACTGAGGTTCGAATCCTCGGTCCCCAGCCAAGTTTCTCTCTTTTAAAAGATTGCGTCGTGGGTTAGTGTATTTATCGAGCGTACATCGTCGCTTGTATATATATTATCCGAAGGGCAACTGTTGCCTTATAGCATTTGATGGGTTATAATATTGCTTGCCGAGTAAAGGTGAGATAATATGTAATTTTGGTATGGAAACTCCGGCTACCAAGTCCGCCGGAGTTTTGCGTAATGGCAAAGATCTCCTACTGAGATTTGGTAGGGGTTGGTAGTGTTATCTTGGGATTTGTTTAGTTGGCGCATTCGTCTAGCGGCCCAGGACACCTCCCTCTCAAGGAGGAGACCACCGGTTCGAATCCGGTATGCGCTACCAAATCAAGTTTCCTTAAAAATTTAGACGTTTAAGAGCAGGGTTTATGGGGCAGTCCGGGGGTGAAGTTGGCCCGAGTGGCGCAAGGGCAGCGCAACCGACTTGTAATCGGTAGGTTGGTGGGTTCGATTCCCCCCTCGGGCTCCAGAACTTTACTAAAAGCTGGAAGGGTGCCGGAGTGGTTAATCGGAGCAGACTGTAAATCTGCCGCTAGAAATGGCTGCGGAGGTTCGAATCCTCCCCCTTCCACCATGCTTCGATTAAACAAGGGTTGAAATGTAAATGGTCCCCCGGCAAATATTGTTAACTTTGGGGGATAACAATCGGTAGAAAGGCCCTCATAGCTCAGCAGGTAGAGCACGTTCTTGGTAAGAACGGGGTCAGCAGTTCGAATCTGCTTGAGGGCTCCAAATAAAGGAGGAATCTGAAAAAATGGCTAAGAAGAAATTCGAAAGAACTAAACCCCACCTTAATGTGGGTACAATAGGGCACGTCGACCACGGTAAGACAACTCTTACTGCGGCTATTACAAAAGTCCTATCAGCATCGAATCTGGCTCAGTTTAGAGCTTACGATTCGATTGATAGCGCCCCGGAAGAGAAGGCCCGTGGTGTAACCATCAACATTGCCCATGTGGAGTACGAGACCGAGAAACGCCATTATGCCCATGTGGACTGCCCGGGCCATGCTGACTATATAAAGAATATGATTACCGGCGCAGCCCAGATGGATGGGGCTATACTGGTTGTAAGCGCTCCCGATGGCCCCATGCCTCAGACGCGCGAACATTTACTCCTCGCCCGTCAGGTGGAGGTGCCCTATATTGTCGTAGCTTTGAATAAAGTAGACGCCATGGAAGATGAAGAGTTGCTCCAGCTTGTGGAAATGGAAATGCGTGAGCTTCTAACCAAATATGAGTTCCCCGGAGACAAAGTACCTATTATTCGGGTGAGCGCTCTTAAGGTACTGGAGCACGGCGGGTGTGGTAAGAGGGATTGTCAATATTGTGGCGCTATCTGGAAGCTTATGGATGCGCTGGACGCTTATATTCCAATGCCCAACAGACCGAAAGATAAGCCTTTCCTGATGCCTATAGAAGACGTGTTTGCTATAAAAGGACGTGGCACTGTTGTTACGGGCCGGGTAGAGAGAGGTACGGTGAGGTTAGGGGAAGAGGTGGAGATAGTAGGGCTCAAAGAAACACGGAAAACCGTGGTGACTGGAATTGAAATGTTCCATAAACTTCTCGACCAGAGCGAACCGGGTGATGCAGTCGGTTGTTTGCTCCGGGGCATCGAGCGTGAGGATGTAGAGCGCGGGCAAGTACTGGCAGCTCCCGGTTCTATCAAACCGCATACAATGGCTGAAGGTCAAATATACATATTAACCAAAGAAGAGGGTGGCCGGCATACTCCTTTCTTCACCGGCTACAAACCCCAGTTCTACATCCGCACAACGGATGTTACGGGCATCGTAGAGTTGCCGAAGGGTATAGAAATGGTTATGCCTGGAGACAACGTCAAGGGTACAATAAAGCTCATCTATCCTGTAGCCCTTGAGCAAGGCTTGCGCTTTGCCATCCGTGAAGGTGGCCACACCATCGGGTCCGGCGTATTCACTAAGATATTAGAGTAGGGGAAGATGGCAAAAAAATCTGAAGCCAGGTCAATAATCTATCTTTCTTGTTCGCAATGCCAGGAAAGAAATTACACGAGTTTCAAGAATAAGAAAAACGACCCCCAGCGGTTGGAGATAAAGAAGTACTGTTCCCGCTGCCGTAGCCATACCGCTCACAAAGAGGTTAAATAGCTTTTTATGAATATTTGGCTCCCTTTGCAGTGGAACGGCAATTTATCTATGATTTTATCAACATGTTGGGGAGAAATTATATATTCGGAGGTAAATTCTTTAAATGCCGCTGAAAGCGGGTGCATCTTATGAAAAGACCAACCATCTCCAGAGGTAAACGCCCTGGCTTAAGTTTTATTAAAGAAACTATAGCCGAGTTAAGAAAAGTAACGTGGCCCACCCGCCGTGAGGCTACCCGCTTGACTATTCTGGTTATAATAATTTCGGCTGCTGTGGGACTGGCCTTAGGCGCTATAGATTTAGGATTAACGCAATTAAGCAGCTTAGTACTGGGGATTAAATAGACATGCCACAGGATAGCAAGAAATGGTATGTTATTCACACATATTCAGGATATGAAGATCGGGTGAGGAAAAACCTGGAGCAGCGTATTAAATCTATGGACGCTGCCGAAAAAATATTTCAGGTCATCATACCTACTGAAAAGGAAATCGAGGTAAGAGAAGGGCAGAAACGCAAGGTAGATCGAAAGGTTTTCCCTGGTTACATCCTGGTGCTAATGATCATGGACGAACTTAGCTGGAATGTAGTGCGTAATACACCAGGCGTTACAGGTTTTGTCAGTAGCCAGGATGCTGAAGGGAAATTAGTCCCCGCTCCTTTGGCTGAGAAGGAAGTCCAGAATATTCTTAAGCAAATGGAGGCTGAGGTTCCCCGGGTCAAGGTTGGATTTACCAAGGGACAGAGTGTCCGCATTACCGAGGGGCCTTTTGTTGATTTCGTAGGTGTGGTGGATGATATAAACGCTGAGAAAGGTAAAGTTCGAGTACTGGTCTCTTTCTTTGGCCGGGAGACAGCAGTTGAATTTGACTTTACACAGGTAGAAAAACTCTAAAGAGCGATGGGGATAGTGCGTGTTCAAGCACGCAGGAAATTGAGGTAGAAAAGATATGGCAAAAAAGGTAAAAGCCATTGTTAAACTCCAGATTCCGGCTGGTAAGGCTAATCCAGCCCCGCCGGTAGGCCCGGCTCTGGGCCAGCATGGCGTTAACATAATGGGCTTTTGTAAGGAATACAACGAAAAAACAGCCTCTCAGGCGGGGACTATCGTACCGGTAGAGATCACGATATTTGAGGACCGGTCGTTTACGTTTGTACTTAAAACGCCTCCGGCAGCAGAGCTTTTAAAGCAAGCGTTGGGACAGGCAAAGGGCAGTAACACACCGGGGTCCAAATCTATCGGAAAACTGCCGCGAGAAAAGGTAAAGGAAATTGCCAGGCTCAAAATGCGAGACCTTAATGCAGTAGACCTTGAAGGGGCTATGCGGATAATTGAAGGTAGTGCGCGGAGTCTGGGTATTGAAATCGAGGGATAATAATGGCAAAAGCAGGTAAAAAATATCTAAAAGCATCCCAGTTGGTAGATGCAAATAAAACTTATACACCTCAGGAGGCTATTAAATTAGCTAAACAGGCATCGTTTACCAAATTTGATGAAACGGTGGAATTACATCTCCGCATGGGCCTGGACCCCAGGCACGCCGATCAGCAAATTCGTGGTATAGCCTTGTTGCCACACGGTCTTGGCAAAAAGGTACGTATTCTCGTTTTCGCACAGGGTGAGGGAGTCAAGATTGCCGAAGATGCCGGATCTGACTACGTAGGCGGTGAGGATTTAGCCAAGAAGATCGAGGAGGGGTGGCTGGACTTTGATGTGGCTATCGCAACTCCGGATATGATGGGCAGGGTTGGTAAGCTGGGAAAGATACTGGGGCGGCGCGGTCTTATGCCTAACCCGAAAGCCGGAACTGTGGTAGTGGCTAATGACCTGCCCAGGGTAATAAAAGATGCTCGAAAAGGCCGGGTAGAGTTCAAGATGGACAGGACGGGCATTGTTCATTTACCTCTGGGTAAAGTAAGCTTTGACGAAGCTAAACTAGAAGAGAATCTAGCCACAATAATGGAATCTATAATCAAGGCCAGACCCAGTGGGGCTAAAGGGCAGTTCATCCACAGCGCTTTTCTCACAACCACAATGGGACCGGGAATACAATTAGACCTCAAGACTGCTACAACTCTTACTACTGCTACTGCATAGACCCGAAATAATTGCAGGGGAGGGAGCCGATTTATGGCAGGAATTGAAGCCTTTGGTGCGTATGTTCCTTTATACCGCCTCAAAAGAGAGGAAATTGCTCGCGCCTGGGGAGGGGCCTCCCAGGGTGGAGAGCGAGCCCTGTCTAACTACGATGAAGATTCGGTAACTATGGCTGTGGCGGCGGCTATTGATTGTTTAAAGGACTTAAACAGAGAGACGATTGACGCCGTCTTTGTAGCCACCACCACATCTCCGTACAGGGAGAAACTGGCAGCCACAATTGTTGCCACTGCACTGGACCTTAAAAGAGAAGTTGCTGCTAACGATTTCACCGATTCTTTAAGGGCTGGCAGTATGGCCTTAAAAGCAGCCCTGGATACAGTGAAAGCTGGCTCGGCTAAGAGGGTGCTGGTGTTGGTAGCTGATACCCGTATGGGGGCGCCCCGGTCGGAGTTCGAGCAGAGCTTTGGAGATGGCGCCGCTGCGTTTTTGATAAGCAATGAGAATATTGCTATCACCGTTGACGCAACATATTCTCATGTAGATGATATTTTAGACTTCTGGCGCACCCGCCCGGAGGACCTTATCAAGACCGGTGACGACCGCCTGGTCAGCCACGACTTTGTAAAGACATCGGAAGACCGTTTTGTTATCACCGAAGGCTTTTTGACCAATGTCCAGGAGGGCGTATCCCATCTACTGAAAAGGTGCGCTATTACTCCTAAAGATATTACAAAAGCCGTCTTCTACGCCCCTGATGCGCGCAGACACAAAGAGATTACCCCCAGCCTGGGATTTGATGCCAAAACTCAGGTACAGGATGCCCTCTTCGATAAAATGGGCAATACCGGCGCTGCTTTCGCTCCTATGCTTCTGGTTGCTGCCCTGGAAACAGCTAAGCCCGGAGATAAGCTACTGTTAGCTACCTACGGTGACGGCTGCGATGTAATGTTGCTACACACTACCGACCTGATCAGTAAGGCAAAGGGCAAGCGTGGTATACAAGGACATTTAGCCTCCAAAAGGTACATCAGCAACTACGAAAAATACATGACCCATCGCTCCCTGGTCTCTACGGAGTCACAGCGCCGTCCGCCATTGGTGTCGTCAGTGCCGATACTGTGGAGAGATAGAAAGTGGATACAATCCTTTAATGGCTCCAAATGCCAGCATTGTGGACGGGAATTCTTCCCACCGCAGAGGATATGCCTTTACTGCCGCACGAAGGATAAATTCGACTATGTCAGGCTTTCGGACAGGAAAGGCAAGGTGTTCACCTTCAATCTGGATAATCTGGCATTAAGCCAGGATGCCCCGGAGATT
>JACVQG010000086.1 GCA_015661045.1 Dehalococcoidia bacterium
TCATTCCAGACGATTAAACCACCAGTACCCAGATAGTCCAGAATAGTATCAGTGCTGAACAAAGGGGCGTAGAACTCCTGTGCGGGGAACCATTGCTCCTGAAGCAAACTTGTAATTTCCTGGGTAAACCTCTCTTTGCCCTCGGCGGGCATCTCGTCTACGCGCAATCCCTTAAGGATTTCATTTCCATTTCTATCGTCACTAATGTGAGGAATAAGCATTTCCCGTGCAGGGATTAATTCCACTGAGTCTACTTTCTGTTGGGAACGCTGGGTGGCAGGGTCGAAAAACCGAATACTTTCTATATATTCACCAAATAGCTCGATGCGGACGGGCTTATCCATTCCGATGGGGAAAATATCCAGAATACCTCCCCGCCGGCTGGCTGTGCCTGGAACCTCTACGGAACCTTCCATCTGATAGCCCATCCGCTGCCATTGCTGCAGGAGCTTAATAAGTTCGATTTTAAGTCCGGGAACAAGTGTCTGCCGGACCTGTTGGAAATTTTTGGCAGGTATAGTCTTCTGGGCTATGGCCCACGCCGGGGCCACAATTAGAGGCGGTTTATTATTGTTTGCCGTCGCACCAAGGCTGCCCAGCGCCGTCAAACGTTCCTGTGTTGTGGTAAAATCCGGGGAAAGACGCTCATAAGGAAGGGCATCGGGTTCGGCAAAAAAGAAAAGGGGATTTGTCTCCCAGGCTAATATTTGCTCGTATAAACGCTTGGCCTCTTCAGGCTGTGCCGTAACCAGGATAATCGGTATTTTAAGCTTCTGGTGCAGTGCTGCTATCAGATAAGGCTTGGCAGACTCGAGGATAGTTGCCTTAGCTGTATTTTTCGCGATACCTTCCAGTATCTGACGATAGGCCGGCATCTCTTCGAGTAGAGAAAACAACACTCCCAGATTAAGTCCCTTGATATTTACCACTACAAACACCTCTAGGGCTAGTCTCAGGAATGAGGCTAACCCTAAAAGGAATTGTAGCATCCGTCCGAAAAAAGCGAAAGGATAACGTTGTCCGGTATCTACAAAATGCAATGCCCCCCGATGAATTGGGGGGCATTGCATTGACATCGCAGTCTATTTTAACTTGTAAAGAGTAGTTGTTTAAAAACTATTTTGGTTTGAGCAGCGGCACAAATTCTTTGTCCTTGAAAGTCTTGGCTACCAGGTCATTATATTGTGAACCAAGAAAAACCGGATTTTGAGGCTTGAGACGGACGGCCTGAGGCTGGTAATCGGGAACATCTTTCCTGACGGTTAGAACCCCTTTAGCTTTCGTATAAACATCCTGTCCTTCCTGACTCAGAATCCAGTTCAGGAAGAGCCGGGAGGCGTTGGGATGGGGACCATTCTTAACCAGGCCTACCGCTAATCCATTGGCGAAAACCCCTTCTCTCGAATCTATTATCTTTATGGGCGCACCTTCCAGGGCAAGAGGGGCAACTGCGTTTGTATCGGAATAACCAACCCATGCTTCTCCCCTGGCAATTTTAGAAGCTACACCCGGTGTGCTGGGGTCGAACATCACATCCTGCTTTCCCAGTTTCTCCAGGAAATCCCGTCCCATCCGTTTTTGTTCGATCATAACTGCAAAATAGGATGAAGAGACGCTGACCACAGGGTCGGCCCAGACAATCTTGCCTTTCCACTTAGGCTCAAGCAAGTCTGCCCATGCCTTCGGCTCCTCGCCTGGCTTAACCAGGTTAGTATTAACATATAAAGCCAGGTAAAACTGGTTTTCCACCAGATAATAACCCTCTGGACTGAATAGGAACGGGTCGGCGCTAAAGTCCCCCTTGTTTCGAAGCACCGGCAGGTCTCCGGCCTGGGTTAACAAACCCTCCAACCTCATGTTCTCCGAATGGGCTGAGGCGCCTTCGAACATATCGGCAGTGACATTACCCATGCGGGTTTCGGTTTTGATACGCTCTATAAACTCAGCGCCGCGGCCTGTTATCATATTGAGTTTTATACCATGCCTGTTCTCAAAAGCCTTGGTTATGGTTACTCCTGTGTCACCTGTCCAACCCCAGGTATAAACATTTGCAATACCCTCTTTTTTGGCGGTCTCAACAATCTTAGTCCAGGCGGCGTCCAGAGAGGTGGTAGATGGAACATTGGATAGGGGGACTGCTGCTTTGGCTGGCGCTGTCGGTGCTGAAGGGGCGGGTGTTGCCTGTGGAGTGCAGGCAGCCAGCAAGGCCACAATAGCGATACTTAATAACAAAAACCATCTCTTCATACTTGTAACTCCTTCTTATTTAAAAATCACCTGAAATAGGGAATGTTTTGACATTGTAACAAAAAAAGGAAAAAAGAGAAAGTAAAAACTTGCTGTCACCTAAAACAACATCCCCCCCGATAAATCGGGGGGGATGGGTTAGCAATTATATGATGGGACAACTTGTTACGGTAATCATCTCGCAAAGGGAGTTATTTGGGCTTGAACAGTGGCACGTACTGTTTCTCGGCAAAGACTTTAGCTATCATATCATTGTATTGGGAATTGATAAATATAGGGTTTTGTGGTTTAAGCCGCACGGCCAGTGGTTGGTAATCGGGAACATCTTTCCTCACGGTTAGGACACCCTTGGACTTTGTATAAACGTCTTGTCCCTCCTGGCTCAGAATCCAGTTTATTAGCACCTTTGCTGCATTTGGGTGAGGGCCGTTCTTGACCAGTCCCACCGCCTGCCCTTTAACGAAGACACCTTCTCTTGTATCTATTATCTTTATGGGGCCGCCTTCTTGCGCAATAGCGGCGACTGAATCGTTATCAGTGAAACCGACCAATGCTTCACCTCTGGTTATCCTGCTGGCCACGCCCTGGGGGCTGGCGTCGAACATCAGGTCCTGCTTCCCCAGTTTCTCTAGATAATCCAACCCCAGACGTTTTTGCTCGATGATAGCAACAAAATAGGAGGGTGAATTACTGATTACCGGGTCGGCAAAGAGAATTTTCCCTTTCCACTTAGGCTCTAACAAGTCAACCCAGGCCTTTGGCTCCTCTCCAGGTTTGACCAGGTTAGTATTTACGTATAGAGCCAGAAAAGACTGGTTATCCACGAGGTAGTAGCCCTCTCCATTGAGAAGGAAGGGGTCGACAGTGAAAACGCTCTTGTCGCGAAGCACTGGCAAGTCCCCTGCGGGGGTCAGCAACCCTTCCAGCCTCATATTCTCCGAGTGGGCTCCTGCCCCTTCAAATATATCAGCCGTAATATTATTCATGCGGGTCTCAGTCTTGATACGGGCGATGAACTCAGCCCCACGGCCAGTAATCAGGTTCAAGCTTATACCATATCTACTTTTAAAAGCTTTTGCTATGGATACGCCCGTATCGCCTGTCCATCCCCACGTATAAACGTTTACCGTGCCTTCCTTCCGGGCTGATTCTATCACCTTGGCCCACGCGGGGTCTTGAGAAGTTGGAGAAGTAATGTCAGAAGCGGGGACTGGCGCTTTTATTGGAGCAGTCGGCGCCGGTGCAGGAGGAGCGGGTAGCGTCTGTGGAGTACACGCAACCAGCAAAACAATAATAGCTATACTAAATACTAAAAACCATCTCTTCATTCCTATAATTCCTTTCACCTAATAACGTGAAACCTTTGATATTCTAACAAAAAAAGGATAAAAGGGAAAGTAAAAACTTGTTATTCACCTAAAACAAAATCCCCCTCCGATTAATCGGAGGGGGACAGTTAGCAATTATATGATGGGACAACTTGTTGCCGGCAATCACCTACATAGGGAGTTATCTGGGTTTAAGTAACGGTACATACCGTTTTTCCGCAAATACCTTAGCTACCAAATCATTGTATCTTGTATCAATAAATATTGAATTCGAAGGTTTAAGTGTAGCTGCTGGAAATACATAATCCTTGACGTCTTTCCTTATTGTGAGGACGCTTTTGGCCTTTGCATAAACGTCCTGCCCTTCCTGGCTCAGAATCCAGTTTATTAATACCTTTGAGGCATTGGGATGAGGCCCGCCTTTAACCTTCCCTAAAGCCAGACCGTTGGCAAAAATACCGTCGCTGGTATCTATTACCTTTATCGGTCCGCCCTCTTTGGCGACATTAGAGCTTTCATTTGTGCTGGTGTAACCTACGGCTCCTTCCCCCCTGGCTAATTTATTAACCACTCCTGGAGTGCTGGGGTCAAATTGTAATTCCTGCTTACCAAGTTTTCCCAAAAATTCCTCCGTCATCAGCCCTTTATCAATAAGCGCAGCAAAATATGAGGAGGAAATGCTCACCACCGGGTCGGCAAAAAGAATCCGTCCTTTCCACTTCGGGTCCAGCAAGTCTTTCCATGCCTTAGGTTCTTCTCCGGGCTTGACCAAATTGGTATTTACATGTAAGCCAAGGAAGAACTGGTTCTCCGTGAAGTAATAACCTTCAGGGCTAAACGCGAAGGGGTCTGCCGTAAAATCCCCTTTATTCCTGGTTGCCGGCAGATCGGGAATGGCATCCAAAAGACCAGCCAACTTCATATTTTCCGAATGACCTGACGCACCTTCCCAGACATCGGCTACCACATTGCCCATACGGGCCTCAGTCTTGATGCGCTCAATGAACTCGGCGCCACGACCGGTTATAATGTTCAGCTTTATCCCATAACTTTTCTCAAAGGCGCTGGCTATGGAAAGACCGACATCCCCTGTCCAACCCCAGGTATAGACATTCACTTGCCCTTCTTTTTGGCCTGCCTCCACTATCTTGGCCCAGGCAGCGTCTTGAGAAGTGGGCGCAGGAAGATTAGAAGCGGGAACGGCTGCTTTTGCTGGCGCTGCCGGAGCCGGTGCGGAAGGAGCGGGTACGGCCTTAGGAGCGCAAGCAGCAAACAACACCAATATAATAATAGCCGGTAACAAAAACCATCTCTTCATGTATATTCCCCTTTCTTTTGAAAATTTAGTCTCTTCATGTATATACCAGTTGTAAGGTTTTCAGATTTTACGACTATAGCTTTTTTATCTCTTTCCGAAAATACTTTCAGCTATACCCTCCTTGTGGTATCGGTTAGATGCCTCGGCTACCTCAAACGTCCGGGGCCAGTATTTCTGCGGTTCCGGTTGTGGTTTTACCCTGGGGTCATAATAATTATCCACGTCCTTACGCACTGAGTCAATTCCAAATGCTTTCGCGTAAATATTCTGGCCTTCTTTGGATAGCAACCAGTTTAAAAATAACTTTGAAGCATTAGGATGGACTGTCCCTTTTACCATGGAGATAGGGTCAGTTATTACACTACTCCCCTCTGTCATGCCTATAATCTTAAGTGGCGCTCCTTCAATAATCATTTGGCCGGCGGTGCCGCTGGTTGTATATGGATTTATCCAGGCTTCCCCCCTACCGACCATGTTGTCTTGCTCTTGATTGGAGCCACCCCAGATTATAGGTTCCTGCCTGGCAAAGCGGCGGAAATAGTCATCGTCCAGAACTTTATAAAAACGCATTTCGGCAAACCAGGCGAACCCACCCCCGGCGCCAGCTCTGGGGTCTGAGATAATCATCTTACCTTTCCACTTCGGATCGAGCAGGTCAAAATAGGACTTAGGTACATTCTGACCGTTCACTTGCTTAGTATTTATCAAGACCCCTGAAAGTGAAAACGACATATTGAGTACATCTCCATTTGGAGTGTATTTAGGGTCTATTTTAAAAATATCCTTTTTCTGTAATTCGGGTAAATCCTGCCAGACACTGTCCAATAGTCCGGCCAGGGAAAGCTCGGTGGCGCTGGAGAGTCCGGGGCCTACCAGATCGGCGATAGGTTGCTTCATCTTGCTTTCAACTTTTATCCGCTCGGCTGCTTGACGGCCAGCCGCAACCAGCATATCAACCCGAATGCCATATTCCTTACTGAAAGCTTCTATCGTTCTGCGGCCCCCATCCCCGGCAAATTGACTCGCTCCATATATGGTGATTAACCCCTCCTTCTTGGCTGCCTCTACCACTTTGGCCCAAGCGGCGTCCTGAGAGGTGGGAGGTGGGAGATTGGATGTGGGAGTTGCCGCTTTAGCAGGGGCTATTGGCGCTGACGTTGTAGGGACAGGGGCTGGTTGGGCAGAACAGGCAATTACAAGTAGTATAACTGCTAATAAAGGCAAACTCGCTAAGATTTTAAAGATGCGATATTTATTCATGCTTTCCTCCCCCTACTTTTTAAATTTACTCTTTAACCATTCTGTAAACCTGATAAAGCGCAAATAAACGTTGGCCTGACACAACCTTTATTTTTTACCAAAGATTTGCTCTGTAATACCGGATTTTAAGTCTATATTAGACTGTTCTGCCGCTTCCCATGTCCGGTTCCATATCTTAGTAGGGGTCATTTTGACTTTCGCTGGGGTGAAATCTGGCATATCTTTCCTGAGAGGCATAGCGCCAACTGTCTTGTTGTAGGCTTCC
>JACVQG010000360.1 GCA_015661045.1 Dehalococcoidia bacterium
CAGTTCCCAATATACGTGCTCTCTTTTACTCTTGCTTGGCCCACAACGTTTCAGATATATGAGCCAATTATAATCGGTTTTCTGAAACAAAAAGTTGGGACTACAACGCCTTTTTTATCCGGTTCATATTGGGAATCGGTTACAAATACTTACTCCTCAAAGCGATAAAATTTTTCTTGAAAATACCTTTAAGGTTCAACTGCGGAAGTTAGGTTAACATCCCATTCGACCAAGCCGGGAGATTTCTAACCGCCTCAGGCGCTCACAATAAACTTGCAGCTACAGGTAAAGCAGAGCGCTCCTTCAGCATAAGGGCATTTTTTGTGCAACTGGCGCGACAGATGCCGCAACCGAAGCACCGCCGCTGGTCTATCATAACATTCTCGCGGGCAATGCTATATCCCATTGCTCCAAACTGGCAAACGCTCATACATTACCGGCACCCGTTACACAAGTCAGGATTAACCTGGGTAACGTATTCAGCACGGAACATCACCGGAAAAGACATGGTTACCGTGGTGCAGGTTGTTGTGGGTATTCTGGGCAATCAAGTTAAGAAAATCAATATATACCGATGCTTGAGTCAATTTGAATGCCGCATTATTGGTTGTAACTTACACATTACCTGTGGAAAATAGTGAGTTGAAGCTAACCAAATAGAGTGATTTTACCGTCGCTGCGCAAATGGCGCATCCACAATAAGGACATTTGAACCTGGCCACTAATCTGGAGAGATGCGTTCCTGATCAAGATTCCAATCCAGGGACCATTTATAGCAACTTTATGAAAATAGCACTTAGACTTGACTGTCAACTGCTTTATATTTACCAGGTTTTACAGTAAATTTGAAACTAAGATAGATAAATAGTAGCACAGTGATTTACTGTAAATAGACGATAAAAAGGTAATGTCCAGACACACATAAAGTAAATGCAGGGGGAGGATGATGGTAGCTATAGAGAGTGATGACAGGAAACCTCAAAAAGAGGCGTTAAGGGAAGCCGAAGCTATTACCAAAAGGGACATGAGGGAAATAGTTGTCCTGGTCAAACACGACAATCACGTTATTGTGTAGTATGTGGTAGACGCATTGACCCTTATAAGGAAAACCGAGTATGTATGGATTGTAGAGAAGAATTAGAGGAATGGGGCCAAGGAGTCTACACAGAACTTTATTGCAGCAACTGCGGCACACCCTATTCGCCAGAAAGTAAGCAACAAGGTACCGATGACAACAACCACAATCTAATCAACTCTGAGAAATAGATAGGCCTGACATTTGCTGACTGAAGCTCTATCTCTGTCTTTGGCTCAATCGCTATCTCCCGACCTATCTGAACTGGGAAACCACATCTACCAGGGCGCATTGGCCTGTATCTTTCACGTATTTAGCTGCCCGGCCAAGAACATCCCGTAGATTATCGGGGTTCTCTATAGGGCCTTCGCTATAAACCCCGTATGCTGATGCCAGACGTGCGAAGTCAACAGCAGGCTCCTCAATCCTCAAGCCAATAGTTTTATTCTCCACCGGGCGGTTTCTGGTTCGGGCGACCACCTCCTGGTGTACTTCATCGTTATAGTAGCTCCGGTTGTTAAACATCACCACCAACAGAGGAATTTTGTAATGGGCCGCAGTCCACAGGGCGCTGGAGGCAAAAAGCATGTCGCCATCAGGTTGTATATCTACCACCAGTTTACCTTTTCCCTTATGCGCCAGGGCTGCTCCCAGGGCGACTCCGATGCCACACCCCAGTCCCTCCCGCCGGACATACTGATAGGGACGGGTAAACTCCCATGTCTTCCAGACCCAGTCATTGAGGCTTCCGTTGACAAGCACCCAATCTTCGTTCTTGACAGTCTGCCATAGTTCGCCAGCCAGGCGAGGCAAGGAAACCGGGCTTTGTTTCCAGGCTTTCCGGGCTTCCCCTTGCCACTTTTTATGCACTTGTAGGTGTTTAGCCTCCAGTAGCTTGCGCCGGGCTTTGATTTGTATGGTTTTGGACTTATTCTTCGCGAGAAGCTGCTTGCACCGGGATACGAGTCCAGGTAAAGCTAAACAGGCATCTCCAGATATATGCAGGTCCGTGGCTTGTAAACGCCCGTATTCCTGCGACCAGCTTCGCCAGGCAAAATGCCTCATACTGATTTCTATCACCTTAGCCGATTCCGGGATAATGAGTCGTGCCAGCCTGGTGTTCCGGTCCACTGTTGTTAGCGAATAAAACAGGTCTTTAACATTCAATGCCAGTACCACATCCGCTTCTGCGAGCACGTTTTTAGACAGTCCGCTCAGGTTTAAGGGATTGGCGCTGGGGAAATTTACCATCTGCCCGCCATCTATCACGGGGATAGAGAGCATCTCAGCCAGAGAGACCAGAGCGGGCATACCTCCAGATTGCTCAAGTAAGTCAACCAGAATTACCGGGTTTTTAGCTTCGACAAGCAAACGCGCCGTCTCGTCTAACGCCTGGGGGTCGGGATACACGGGTGTGGGTGGAGCGAATTGGGACACATCGGGGATTTTTATAGGTTGGTTTAATGGACTTTCCTGAAGCTCAGCATCCAGGCAAATATATACAGGCCCTTTGGGGTCGGTCATCGAAAGCATATACCCCCGGAGGATAGCGTCTATAGCGCTGGGAACGCTGGCAGGCTGGGCATCCCATTTTACATAGTCCCGCACAACATTGCCCTGAACCAGAGCGGTATGTATCCAGTCTATCCACGGGCGCCTGAGTTCAACAGCCATCGGCCCCGTGGCGCCAAAGACCAGCATGGGAACGTGAGTCAACCAGGAATTATAAATGGCGTTAGTAGCGTTAAGCAGACCGACCACATTATGGACAATAGCCGCCATTGGCCGCCCGGAGGCAATAGCATACCCGGTTGCTAATGAAACAGCGATGTTCTCATGGTTGCACAAAATTAATTCCGGTTTGGTGTTGCCGCCATAATTAACAAG
>JACVQG010000087.1 GCA_015661045.1 Dehalococcoidia bacterium
TTATTTCCAGGTAAAGGCAATCAATGGTGTTGTTGTGAGGACAACACATGCTTACTGGCATAAGATCATCTCCTCCAAGCATCCAGCGATGGCTGGTAGGGAGGAAGATGTAAAGTTAGCGCTCCAGCAACCTGATGAAATAAGGCAGAGTATCCATAACGAAAGTGTGTTACTATATTATCGAAAGAAAGACAATTATCATACCTGTGTCGTCGTTCGTATTCTGGATGGAGAAGGGTTCATCATAACCACTTATATTACTGACAGAGTCAAGGAAGGTAAAAGCAAATGGAAAAGATAAAGGTCTTCTATGATAAAGAAGGTCAAACCTTGACAGTCTGGTTCGATGACCCTGTCAAGGAGTACGTGTGTGAGGAAACAGGTGAAGAAGTAATCCTTATTAAGGACAAAGCAGGCAAGGTAATAGGCTTCGAACGGCTCAACGTTGTATTGGAAACAGGAAGTAAGGGTTCTATTCCACTGGAAGCGGTGAGCATCTGAGATTTGTTATTGGACCTGTCTAAAATGGTAAGTGGATAAAAGGCGAAATCCCAAAGCAAAGCCAAGTTTGAAGACACTTGGTTTCCAAGTATGGATACACGGCAGACAATTCCCCGATTATCAGGATTATTGGGATGGTAATTGGCTACGTGTTACCGTTCATTGTGGTGGAGGGAATTCTGACGTCTGGATTTCCGGAGCCATAATTCATCTTTCTGATCTCATAAGCCTCAAACGGGATTTAGAAGAACTGAGCAATTCCTTAAAGCATACCGCCATGCCCGACTTTATTGAACCAAATTTGAAAATGGAATTTGAAGTTATATCGGATCAAGATATAAAAATGAAGGTGGATCTATCCCCTGATCACTTACGGGAGACCCATAGCTATTTCTTCGAGATCAATAAGGAAACGTTACGAGCCTGTATTCGTGAAATAGAGGAAGTGCTGAACAGTTACCCAATTAGAGGTCACCCGTAGTAGTTGAATACAAAGTAGAGAGGATGAAAATCTAAACCCCACCCCCAGCCATTCTCATACTATGCTAATTGCACGCCTCTACCAACTCGAATTTGCGTTTCAAGCTGTTCAACAAACGCCAGGAGATGAATCTTAAAGTTTCAATATGTCTATTGCTTTCTCAATGAACCTCTCCGCAGCAGCAATAACAGCTTTAGCTCCGGCTTCGGAAAAGTCCGCTTCATAATCTGCCGCCTCTCGCAGGTTCATAGCATTAACGAAGTCGCGGACAGCTTGGGTGTCAAGTTTATCTTCGTCCACAAATAAAGCTCTTAAAGCCACACCAAGGCAGTAATGGCTCTTTTCGCGATAGCCCCTAAAAAAGATAAGCGCCCTGGCAGCATGGAACATTGCATAATAAGCCTGGATGGTTGACCATTTATAGCGCTGGTTATCATAGCCTGCTTTTGCATCCGAAAGATCGCTTTGAGCGATAGAAATCTCTTTCTTGACGAGCTTACTACCCTGCTCAAAAGGAATAATCTTTCTGTTTTCAAGACACTGCTTAAACTCTTGATTCAATCGCAGTCCTTTCCCAGAGCACAATGCCACGTTCCACTTCCTCTAAGAAAGCACGCTCTGATTCCCCAACTTCCAGAAGCTCGATTGAGGTCTTAATTACCGGTTGAATTATCAACTCTTCAAACCCCCTCGGCAGCCTAAAACTGGCTATTACGTTCACTATCTTCTCTTTATTGCTTGATACAATAAAGAGGTCGAAGTCGCTCAGGGATGTATCGGTACCTTGAGCGCAACTTCCGTAAAGTATTACCCGGTTTGCCGTCTTCTTTAGTTCCTCTACCAATGGTTCAATAAGCATGATATTTACTAGCTTCTTGTACTCAGTGATAGCTGCATTTGAAGCATCAATCGAGTAAAAATACATCTTTCCCGCGCGCCTGCGTTTTATTGCCCCTGTAGAATACAGTTTATTCAGCGACCGATTTGCAGAGCCGTAAGCAATAGGAAGTTGGCGGGCAATTTCCCGTTCGTAGAACTCTTTATCCGAATACCTGGCAAGGAGGCTCAAAACCTTCTGATTAACGGTAGCGATTACATGGGTACCCAGCACAACATCACTCCAATATTAGAGTATATACTCATTATAATGAGTGTTTGGGGGAAAAGCAATTCAGTGGATTAACCGGCGTCTAAACCACTTAAACGCCGCTTTTATACCTTGACATCCCCTCTTTTCAGGCTTACAATCAGCTAGGAATTTTCGGTAAGCTCTCCCCGTTTATCATCATCAACCGGAGGATTGTAAACATGCGACGTTTCGTCGGAACCCTGTTAGATATTATTATTCTTAGCGTAGTTGTGCTTGGTATAATTGCGTTATGGGGGCTTCTGCCCACGGAAAGCCGTGATGAACTACCTGTAACAGTTAAGGTAACACAGGGGAAGGCATCTGCGCTACTGGCCGGGGAACGCAATGAGCGCACTATCGCGGGCTTAATGTCCCTTAACCCTGGTTCAAGGGTGCGTGTTCCTGCCGGGGGAGATGCTTTTCTCTTGTTCCCGGATGGCAGCATAAGCCGCACAACCGGCCCATCCGAAGTGGTCATCGAAGAGTCCACACGTACAATGAAGAAGCCAGCCGTCCTTACCCGTATCGTCTCAATGATACGGAAGTCAGCGCCCCAACCCCCTGATGAAGTTAACATAGTTGTGAAGGTCAGGGTGGTGCGGGGAGAGGTGGTCACTAAAGTTGCGCCGTTGTCATCCAGGAACTCCGGTTTCCACATGAAGGCCCCGGCAACGTTTGTCTCCGCCGGAGGCGCCAGCTTTATCCTGAAGGTACAAGACAACGGAGAGACCAGTATCGAGGTGGGCAAGGGGCCTGTCAGCGTCGCGATGGTCTCCGCTGGCGAAAGGTCTCTGGTACCCGTAGTTATCCCGGAGCTTGCTTCCAGCAAAGGCATCGTCAAGCCAGCTTTGCCTGTTGACAGGGCGAGGCCTCAAGAGGTGGATGACATTCTTTCCCACCTGGAAACTGCGCTCCCGCTCCTGTCTCGCGCCTCAGGTGCAGTAAGTGTGGAGGGGATAGATTTCCGCGAAGTCCGCTCTGGAGAGATACCTCACTTTGTGGGTGAACGCCGTGAAGACCCGCAGCTCCGGACATTCACCAGCCAGGCTTCCCCACCAGCTTCTACGGCAACCATTGAGAAGCAAACAACTATCCCCGGCGCCCAAACCTTCGCCCTGTCGGACAGGGATTTAGGCAGCAACCTGCCCCCGCCATTTCCCCCGGATACTAAAATCAACATCCTGGCAGGCAATGCGGTAAAGGTCAATACAGGGGATTTGACCGTAGTAGCCACTCTGTCGGCAGTAGATGGCCGTCTGGAGATACGGGGACTTCCGTTCGACCTTAACCCGTCCCAGGTGTCGCAAGCCGTTACCGACTATATGGGAACCGGAGGCCAGTCGCCGCCGGCGTTCCTTTCCGTGAGTTCGATACCCGGTCAATTGAATTTCGCCTATGCCAGGGATATTGTGGCTCCAGTGGGAGGTGTTAGCAGAAGCCCCGACAGCACCGATATAGAACCCCCACCCAGCCTCCCCCACACTGCTGAGTATTTCAAGACTATCCCCACTCCCAGAGAGGTATCTACTGACTGGAAGGTGGTGTCGAGCAATTTCTTCCTGGCGGGTCTTATAACATATTTGATAAGTGTGTTTGCGGGGTTTGCCAATAACGTCGTTAAAAAAAAGGAAAGTTATCTTTCCGGTTTCGTAAGCAAAACCGGTCTTGTATTCGGGAAGGTGATTGGCTGGAGGGGGCGGAAGGGCAGACTAAAATCCTGGTTCGCTACTGCACGCCTGACCAGAGCAGTGCTGATAATGTTCCTGTTCGGAGCGCTCTATTCGTTCCTCTCCAGCGGCAAGGGCCTGTTCGGCCCCGGTGGCCTGGTTGTTTTCCTTACACTCAGCTTGACCACCGGTTTTTTTGCTTTATATGACCCGTGGGTCCGTTCGTTCTTTGCACGGCGAATGAAGATAACCGCCAAAGTAGCGCTATATCCGGGGCAGATAGTTATCGCGTTTATCTCCCTCTTGATATCCCGCCTGTTGGTTTTCAAACCCGGACTGATGCTCGGAGCGCCGGGCGGACTGGCAATGCCGGAAGGCGAACCAGACCCAAAACAGAAATTGAAACTCAACGTAGTGAGTCTGGTGGCAATTGCTGTACTGGGAGGAGCGGCGTGGATAATTGTCTTTCTTATGCCTGCTTTCTCTCAACAGAGATGGGCGCAAGGCTTCTTTCAAACTGCTCCCGGTGTAACATCGTGGATCCAGGACTGGTGTCTGGCCGCCTTCGCCATGGCAGGGCAGCGTATATTCTTCGAACTCCTGCCACTGCCATCAAGCACAGGCCGGGAAATCCTGCGAAAAAACCTGATAGCCTGGGGGATTCCGTTTCTCGTCGCTTTGTTCATCTTCATGCACACACAGATCAACAAGCAAAGGAATGTAATGGATCTCACACCACAGGTTTATATAACCTTTGCAATTGCTATCATACTTGGAGGAGCCGCCCAGATATATAACCTGCGGCAGAGTGCAAAGGACCGCAAGGCAGCCGGTGCAGCTAATTTAACTCAATGATATGGGGCTTGGCCATACAATGTTTTTTCCCTATTCTTATAGTCACACCGGTCTAAGCTTCCGAATCCTGTAGCAGATGAGCGCCTATTGCATACTGGTAGACATAGATTTATAATCAGCCGTAAAGGAGGTCGCCATGCTTTTTGTTCGTGATGTCATGACCACAAACGTTGTCACTGTTTCCAGCAACACATCTCTTGCCGATGCCAGGAGGATAATTGATGCTCACCGTATAAGGCGCATCCCGGTGGTGGATAGAGGGAAATTGGTGGGCATCGTCACACGGGATGCTCTGGACAAAGCAGGCCCTTCAAAGCTGACGACTTTTAGCATCCATGAACTTTCCTACCTGCTCGGAACGCTTACCGTCAAGGACAGTATGGTGAGAGACGTGGTTACGATATCCCCCGGCGCCACGGTAGAGCAAGCAATAGCCCTGTCTCAGTCCAAGAAAGTGGGGGCGCTGGTAGTGGTTGAGGATGACCGTGTTGTTGGAATAACTACCACAAATGATTTCTTTTACAAGATAATGAACCCATTGTTGGGCATAGGAAAGCCGGGGACCAGGATAGATGTCCATGACTGCGGGGAAGCCGCAAAAATAGGAGAAGTTCTAAGTATCATAGGCAAATACGGACACCACATACTCAATATGTTTATGATGTCACACCCGGACACAGGGTTCGCAGATTTTATGATACATCTGGATACGGCTGACCCATCGAAAGTAATGGCGGAATTGAAGGCACGAGGATTCGAAGTGCACGAGACTCCCCGGTAAAATTACTTTTTCGGATTATGCGGAAAGTCCCGGAGGCGCGGTTTTGATTTGTTGTGCGATTTCCCTCAAGAGGGAAATCGCACAATTCGCATTAATATTAGCCCCTGCTGACCCGGTGTCTCCCGTGTAACAGACTGCTTGGGCTAATCGGCCCCTATCTATCCACAGGTAGGATTCCCCTACCCTCGCTATCTACGCAGGCGGTTGATATTTGGGTCTTCCCAGGGAAAACGTATTCGTTGTATAGCAATAGAGGTTACCATCGCCAAGACGCCCTACGATTTTAGCCTTGAGGGGGTCAATCTTTCCGTTTGTCATAACTTCGTCCTTTACATGCAACATGACTATGTGGCCAAATATTATGCTGCTTCTATTCGGCTTCTCACCCAGTTCCAGGATTTGCATCAGTTTACATTCAACACTAAAAGGGGCTTCGGCTATGCGGGGCGACTTTACTTTTGCGCTCTTGATAGCGGTAAGGCCAACCTCTTTGATTTCATCCACATCCGGCGGGTACTCCGCCGCCGCCTGGTTCATAGCCTGAACAATATTTTCATCAACCATGTTGACGACAAAGTCCCCGACGGCTTCAATGTTTCTGACAGTATCCTTCTTTCGTCCTTTACTCCGGCCTATGGCCAGAACAAGGACAGGAGGGTCCACGGTAAGACGCGCAAAAGCGCTGAAAGGAGCTGCATTGTATCTGCCTTCAGTATTTACCGTAGAGACAAAGGCTATGGGCCTAGGAATAACAGTACTGGATAAAAAATCGTGGAGTTCCTTTCCATAAAGTGTAGAAGGCTCGATTTTCATATAGTTACCTCTCCCAATGAATAATGCATAAATTGTCAAAGAACTCAACTTGAAAAGTTCATCTAATTAGTTGCTTTACCACAAAACATGCTAAAAGTTTTCAGGTATCT